>WALU01000047.1 GCA_015522685.1 Thermoproteota archaeon
CCCTAAGATAGTAGGAGAATATCCTCTCCACCAGATAATCTATCTCCTCGGAGCAGAGAGGACCCTTTGAAATGATATTCCTACTCATTCCGTGAAAGATAAAGGCTATTGGTGTGCCCTTTACTGGCCGGCTCCTGCTCAGCAGCCACATGCAAGTAGGACATAAGGGTCTATCATCATGGCTCAGCCTCCTCGTGTTATATATGTAGGGAGAGATAGCTCTAAGGTAGCCGAGTTGAGAACTCCTCTCGAGTGTAATCAGATCATTGGAGAATTCCTTTGGACTTATTCCAAGATCTCTTAGATACTTAGGTTCATATATCTTAGCCATAGGCCTTCCACAGGAGTAGCAGGTAAGTCCACTAGCTCCAGCTACAGGCTTGAATCCCGGATATAGGGCTTCTGTCAGTATGTTCCTTAGCTTCATATCAAAATCAGCTTTAGACTCGGCAATATTCACTTTCCATTGCCTTAAAGTAATGAGATCATTCAGTATTTCTTTAGGTACTTCCCTTAATGTGTTAGATAGCTCTAACGGATTTTGCGAGCTACCAAGCCACATGGCTACCATTAGAGAGCTGTTGTCTTCGATGACAGATCCCCTTAGTATTGAGAGCCCATCCGTATTGTACCTAACTAGATATGAATCAATCCATCTTCTAACTGTATCATAGAACGTTAGGAAAGAAGAGACAACAGCAGAAGATCTAGATTCAAAAAGAGCAGGATTCAGAGAGACTGAAGTGACATATATTGCTGGTCCTCCTAAAATCTGCTGAATGGATCTTATCAGCTCCACTATCTCAGTGACATCTGACTTAAAAGAGGGATTTCCTTCCCAGGCAGATGCCACAGAATCGGCTGCTCTTAGGCTCAAGAGATGAGCTCTGGCTAGAGAGGTAGAATCAGATATTGGACACCCCTCTTCCTTAAAGAATAATTCAAGAGCCTTTTTAACTAATTCAGCCTTCTCAGGAAGCCTCATTCCTTCATGCGATGCATTGGCTGCCCTCAAAATATTCGGGAGGAACTCGTCACTAACACCTCTCAGGAAACTGATTACATCTGTAGGCAATATGGGGTCCTCCCTTCCACGCTTTATATCCATGATCACTCTCTTGAGGGCTTCTTTATTCCTTGGGGCTCCTATGTTTCCATGATCTCTGAACTTCCTCATAGCATCGACGCTTTCTATCATATCCTTGGGAATGTAGAGCTTATCATAATCATGATACAGGCTTTCTAAGAAAACCAGATGCTCGTAAAGCGTAAGCATATCTTGGCCCATACCACACTTTTTAGCATGATTTGCAACCATGAGCTGAGCCGGGAAGTTTAACACTGTCCTGAAAGTGTAAACTGCTATTCCATGCTCGTAGAAAGTTTGGGTATTCTTACCCCACTTGCCTAGATTCGCTCTATTCATTATCAGGGGCATTTATCATCAACACTCCGATATCATTTTTAAAGATGAAATGCTATTTTTCCAAAAAAAAAGAGAGGGATGAAAAACTATATACCCACCCTCCTTACTTAGTCAGGAAGAGGTGGGGGGCTTGGAGGTAGCTTTGGTCCCATGATCTCACTAAGAAATTTAGGGACTTTTGGAGCAGATTAGAAATCCCTGAAACGTTGTTAGAGCCTATAAATTAGTTATGCGACCTGGTATATCAAAATGAGCTATGTAGACAGACTTAAAAGCTAGAGGAGATTTATTAAGATTCAAGTTCCAGTTAAACCTCGAATGAATCTCAGAAGGAAGCTAATATCAGAAGTGGAATATGTGTCTCATATAATGCGGATGGATCCTGTAAGACCTCTTCCGAAGAAAATACTGCTGGAGGAATTCGATCTAGTACCTGGATATAGATCAGGTGTTTTAGTTTCCGAGAATAGAATGCTCATATCCTCAAAATTAAATGAAAGCATGTTAAATGCCATAATTAGGAGAGAAGCATTCATTCATATGATCCCTCCTGAGGCTGAGAAGGTTCCCCAAGTACTTGATCTCGCTTGGGCATACTCAGAAGCCCCGGAGAAGTGGTGGAGAGAATGCAGCTCGGTATCTTACCCCAACCTCTTCCAAGACTATGACCCTCCTAGCTTGTTCTTATTAATTCCCCGTAAAAAACGGATAAGCGTCTTGGAGTCCCTTCTCGCTATTGTGAGGACATTATCCAGAGAGAATAAGCTTGATTTTCCAGTTTTTTATTATCTAGTACGAAGGATTTCAAGTGCTGCATTCAAACCAACTCCAGCTGAGAACAAAGTGCTTAGGGCAATAAAGAAGAATCCCTACGCCAGCCAGAAGGAGATAGCGGAAACATCTTCACTGAGTTTTGCTTCGGTATCCAGAAGCATCACTAGACTAAGAAAGGTCGGATACCTTTATGGGCCTATAGACGTGAATTTGCACAGGCTAGGCCTAATGTCTACTATCGTGACGTTCCCTAACTTGAAGGCCCTGAGAAATGCCTTTATATCATTTCCATTCACCTTTCGCATCTTTGAGCCATCATCCAGGGAGGTTAAGGCTCATGCTTCGATGCTTATCCCAATAGATGCTTTAGATTCATTTAGGTACCTAGAGAGGATAGGGATAAGGATACATCAGGTAGTCCTTCAAAAGTTTATACTTA
>WALU01000048.1 GCA_015522685.1 Thermoproteota archaeon
CGCAGTCTATCACTGGCAGCTCAATTGGCTCTATCCGATGAATGCAACTGGAGTATTTGCTGGTATCTACGACAGAGTTGAGGACAGGAACGGTGATGGAGTATTCACTGGAGCAACCGAGCTAGTACCGGTAACAACGCCCGAAGGAAAGACTGTATTCGAGGATGTAACACCCACAGGCTACAAGGATCTGAAATTCAACTTTACCAATCCAGAGGAGGTATTCAGCTTCGTAAGGGCTCCAATAGCCTACATGGACAGCTGGGTCTTCGATGGTAAGAAACTCAGCGAGGATGTGGTGAACAAGAACCTAATACTCGTAGGTGGACCTCTGGTCAACACGCTGGTGAACTACCTGAATGATACTGGTAACCTATACGTACTCTACAAGACTGATGGAAAGACCACTTGGCTCTATAACCCACAGGGAGCTCCAGGCGAGAGAGACATCAACTTGAGCTACGCGATAAAGCTCATAGATCCAACGATAGATACTTCCTACGTCTACAAAGTCGAGGGTGGCAACGGCCTCGGTGTGGTACAGTACGCTAAGAGCAACCCGTGGAACAGCGACAAGCTCGTACTCGTAGTGGCTGGTACCGATAGGTACGGTACTCTTGCTGCTAGCATAGCCCTATCTGATCCAACCAAGCTTGCTAACACCACCATACAGACCTTCTACCAGGCTGGCATGGACAAAGATCACGCTCCTGCAGTCATAGTCGTAGGAATAAGGCCAACAACTGTACCGACGAGGGTTTCCGTATCTCCTGTGCTGGTAGTTCCTGTCGGACTACCTAGCAGCTAAATCCTCTCCTTCCTTCCTTTTCTTTTTTCTTTTCTGTTCCTATTTTATTCTTATTCTAAACCACTTCCTTGTCTATGTTATAGGTTCTATTGCATAATTATTCAGTGAATTTAGTCATTCAGCCTATATCCATTTCACATTTTACGTAACTCACCTTATATATTCAGCCTTCATTACCTAAGCGGGTATTGAAATGAGGAAAGCATTGATCCTCTCCTCGCTTTTAATGGCTTTAATTCTACTTCAAATTCCTCTATCTTTAGGGCAGAGTTCAAGGGAATCTATAGAACGTGCTATAGAATCCCCTCTTAAGAGTGTAAGCTCGGCACCTGACTACGGATCATCAAGTGATATATCTCAGGGTGGCTACGGGTTCGTCAATGGGATATTATATGTAGATAAAAGTGGGTTCACGTTCGGCCCCATACCGGATCTAGAAATGAATATTTACGCTTCTCTTATACTATCTGAGGCGCTTCAGGCTTCAAGTTTCATGACCTTAGATGAAAGAGATGTTTCTAGAGCTAGAGAGAGATTAACTTCCATAAACACTTGGATACTTGATAATGCAAAGGCAGGAGGTCTTTGGGGATCTGATGTCAGTGGCAGACTCGTAGACGTATATTTCAGCTCCTTGGCTATAAGATCCGTTGCTGGTGCTCTATCATCGGGGGGTCTTCCTAAGGAGAAGCTTAGCGATCTCGCAAGGGCTGTATCTCAGTTGATAAAGTACCAGGACAAAGGAGGCGGATGGGGAAGAATACCAGAGGCCGATGTGTTTCAGCTGAAGGAGCCATCCCCTGATATAACTGCACAGGTACTCAAGTCCATCTTAGCAGCTAGGGAGACAGGAATCAAAGCTAGCGGTCTAGACGAAAGTATAAGGAAGGCAGTATCATACCTAGAGGGAACTGCTAGGAGGAATAAGAATTTCGTCTACTGGCAGGAGAAAAAATCATCCTCAGCTCAGATTACAGGAGATGTGGCTGATGCCCTAGCAGAAGCTATGTTTCAAGGATTTGATGTGGATAGTAATAATATAATTCAGGGTATCATCAACTACTTGGAGAACTATGTGAAGGAATCGTACTCATCTGGCGCCTACGACATATTCACTGGTTTGGCTCTCAATGCACTAGCTAAGTTCTCCTCTCTAGGATTCCTAGAGACTGATAAGTTTGTTTCGAGCTGGGAACCCTTAATTGAAGACTTAGCCCATACAATAAAGTCAGATGGTTTGTTTACTAGCCTTCCCTTCATATGGCTCAGGTATTCCTTCACCTACACTTACGTATCAATCTTCGCTTACTGGTTAAGGGTCTCCTCCGTCTCATCGCAAGCTTACTTCGTTGGTGGATATGGAAGCTTCAACCCACCAGTTGTCGTTGAAGGAACGGACATAACCCTGAAGATAAAGGTGGAAAATAAGATAGGCAAGACTTTGGCTCTTCTCATGAGCCTTAATGTGGAATCCCCTGCTATCGTCAAAACGAGCCTTCCTTCTAGATTGGCCCTATCTGGAGGGAAATATAAGGAGTTTTCAATAAAAATAGCCGCTCCGGATAAGATTTCATCCCCCAAAAACGTATCTGTCAAGCTATATATAAAAGATAGTTCGGGTAAGCCTTTATTCACTAAAGCGCTCTCTTTCAGGATCCTCAGGAATCCCAGACTTTCTCTAGAGTCAAAGGTAGTCCATCCAACGGCGGTTCAGATTAGAAAGCCTGTTAACGTTACCTTAACCATGTCTAACATAGGAGATCTGCCTATATCTGATATAAGCATAATAGAGAAGCTGGGAGCTGGTTTTGAACTTGTTACGAATTTCCCTGGGAATGGGACTGCATTGGTCACATCTACTAATAGCTTGGGAAGCTACGTGATTCCTACACCCCTCAATCCTGGATCAAAAATGACTTTGATCTATCAGGTCATGCCTACTGATGTTGCTCCTGGTCCTCAAACCGTATCAACGACGCTCATTGCATACACTGATGCTAGAGGAGAAACTCATAACATCAGTAAAGAGGTCAAAGTAACTGTCCTCAGGCCTTATGTCATCCTTTCCTCTAACGCTACCTCCCTGAAGATGGAGTGGGATGAGGAAAGGAGCTTGGTTATAGCAGTATCCAACACTGGTAATGAGGACGCTACGGATGTGGAGCTCAAGGTAGCGACGGGAGAGGGAGCGAACCTGAACCTAAGCATGGTACCGAAGAACGTCCTTATGAGACCGAATCCAGATGGATCTATGCTCCTGAGAGTAGATAAGCTCAAGTCAGGAGATACCCTGAGCATACCCCTTAGATTAAAGGCAACTAATTTCTACCCTGCTACTGAGCTTGGCAGCTTTCTCAGCATAGGCTACGATTACAAGGACTCGATAGGGAGGAGCATGCCATACTACTCGGGTTCCACCATCGTCAAGGTGGATATAACAGTGTCCAAGAATTTCATATATCTGGTGTCAGCGATAATACTAGCAATAGCTGCGCTTCTAGCCATAAGAATTTACAATAGATCAAGGAGAGCTAGAAGAGAGAGAACGTCCCCTCTTATAAAGCTACAAAAGAAGAGAAAGGGGAGGAGTCCTTTTGGAAGCTAAATATAAGTATATAATTTTGATTGCAATTTTGGCTTTGGCTATTACCTTAGTATACTTTTTTACTCTTCAGAAGAAGGAAAAACCAAAGAGAGAAGTATGGTCTATTACTATAACTTATCCACTCAATCAGACGATGAAGGAAGGATCTGGAAGCTTAGGACTTTCCTCTTATGCTTTAACAATGGCAATATCTTTCTTCTCGAAGGGTAAGCTCAATGAAACTAACATACATGTAGGCCCACTAGGCACGGTTCCAAGGGGAAATGTAACCGTAGTTCTCTCCTTATCTGGAGGGACTGGTGTGGTAGTATTCACTAAGAATTCAACGATCCGATTACAGGGAAGTGATCAAAACGGTCTCTCCGCATCTACAGATAGGATGATACTAGCTATTGCTGGCGAATATGCTTTAGATTTAGATGAGAGTGGTAACTACTTGGTAGTGATCCATCCGGAGCAAGGTAATAAGGTGGGTCTGCAATGGTTAGATAAGATTCCTATATCTCTAGTCAAGAAGGTTCCTATCTACCTATACGATAGCAGGGAGGTTAACCTCAGAAAGATGCTGCTAGGGCCGTACTCTCCAGCGAATCATTGATTATTTTCTTACTTAACTACTTTCTTTACTTTATGAGATTTACAACTTTGACAAGGCAATACTTTTTATCAGCCATGGGGCTTATCGGAAGACACAAATGAATATAAGAAAAGTAAATGTAAAATCATTAAAGAGTGTAGCTGACAGAAGAAGGAGAATTAGGGAAAAAGAGAAGAGATGGAGGCACAAAATAGCGGTATTGAGCGGTAAGGGCGGTGTAGGAAAGACTACGGTGGCTGTTAATATGGCTATTGCTTTAGCAAGGAAGGGGTACAGAGTAGGCCTTCTTGATGCTGATATTCATGGCCCTGATGTAGCTAAAATGTTAGGAATAGATAGTCCGAAGCTTTCAGCGGAGAAAATGGAAGATCATTCCGAGCTAATACCCCCCGAAGTCGATTTGGGATATAAAATTACGCCAATGAAGGTGATTACGCTGGGGTTCTTGGTGGAGGAAGATCAACCCATAATTTGGAGAGGTCCTGTCATTATGAAAGCTATTTGGCAGCTTTTAGGGGATGTAAAGTGGGGAGAGTTGGACTTCTTCATCGTGGATTTTCCTCCTGGTACTGGAGACGAGATATTGACTGTAGTCCAAAGCATGGATGTAGACGCATCCATAATCATAACAACGCCTCAGGAAGTATCCTTGCTCGATTGCGGCAAAGCAATTAACTTCATGAAGAAGATGAAGATTCCTTACATAGCTGTAACTGAGAACATGAGCTATCTGATCTGTCCTCACTGTGGAAGTAGAATAGATCTATTTGGTAGAGGAGGTGGGAGGAGGCTAGCTAAAAAGGAGGGCGTAGATTTCTTAGGAGAGATACCCTTTGATTTAAATGCTAGAGAGTTATGCGATAGAGGTAGACCTGTAGTACTGGACAAAGACTCGCTTGCCGGAAAAGCGTTGTTAGAAGTGGTTAATAAGTTGGAAAGAAGATGTCTAAGAATCTCCGAGATGGAGGATAAGCAACTTAACCAATTAAATTGATCAATTTGATTGCCTTATTATTGAAATTGCAATAGAACGGGCCCGGGGGGACTTGAACCCTCGACCTGCGGCTTAGAAGGCCGCCGCTCTATCCTTGCTGAGCTACGGGCCCATCTTTTACGACCATAAACGAAGATATAATTAATATCCTCCTCTCTAATTCACCTCGGATGTAGAAATGGATCATGTCAGGTTAATAATGTTACTCTTGATATTAGCGCTGCTTACTCCCACTTATCCTTCTATTCATATGGCTAAGGCTCAAGTAGTTAAATATGACTGGACAGGCCTATCTATGAAGAATGGGACAAGATATAACCTCCCTGGAGGATTCCAAATGGAATGTACGATAGAAAAGCAGGGAGGATTTCCTACTGGAGTTGCTACAAGAATTCTTAAGAACGGAGAAGTTTGTCTTAATTACCAGTTTACATTAATAGAAGGTGATAATACAAGATCGAAAATTCCTGTTAAGGAAGGTTGTACTAGTGGGAGAGTCTTATACAAAGTTTTGATAAAAGGAGATTTAACAGATATAAATAATGGAATAATTTATTTTGATATAGTAGACTCAATACTACCTCCTACAACAAATTTGGCGATGAACATAAACTTTCCTAGGACTAAAGAGTTCGATGAACCCTACGCTCAATTCCAGGTACCTGTAATAATAAAGAATTTAGGTCCTTGGGACGTAAAGTGGGTTAAAGTTTACTCTAACTGGTTTAGGCTTGATGGGGAGGGGAGTATAAGCCTTTCCAGCATAATACCAGTAGAAGGAGTTAAAAGAGGAGATAATGATGTTAATATAACCTTAAATGGATTGCATGCCAATGAATCGCAACAAGTTACATTTAATTTTCATGCAGGCCCAGGAGAGGGAAAATACGGAAATTATACAGCTGCTTTCGTCGTAACTTATCCCGTTACCTTCAAATATGATAGAACGGAAAGCAGAGGGTCTGGTGTTAACCAATATCAAGCCATGATCTACGAGTATGATCCTAATGCAACCAAATCCCTAAATGGCTCAATAAATGTAGTCTTTGGCCTTAGGTATAAAGGTCATACAGGTAGACCTAGAGTCGTTCTGTCAATATCGAGGCCAACAGGAGATCTTGAGGTCAATCCTGGGACACCGATAACATTCGATTTCAGGGTGCAGAATATAGGCAATGACGATGCCTATAATGTTACAATAAATGCTAAGGTAGACCCTAACCTACCAATAGATATAACTAAACCCTCGAGCATAGCTGGGCATACTTTCCCAATAGTTGTTCATTCTGACATGCCTCCGAGGGCCATGACCGATGAGATAGCGTTCAGAATAATAGTACCATCGGATGCTGAGGGGATGACCTATCATGCAAACATTTCCGTCGGTTACTTTAACATTAGAAGCGAATATAATAGAACTTTCAGGCTATTCACTATAAGTGTCAAGAAGTTTGGTACTTCAAAGCTCTATGTAACAAAGAGTATTTCATCAACTACGATACCAGTAAATGGAACCATAGATGTAAATGTCATAGTTGGCAATAATGGTACAGCAGCAGCCACCAACGTAGTCGTTGAGGATAGCTATCCCTCCGATATATTCAAGCTTGTTTCTGGTAAGACGAAGGTTAGTACGAGCAAGTTAAATCCAGGAAGCATGATTCCTCTATCCTATAAGCTGAAAGCTGTTAGGGAAGGGGTAGCTAACTTTGGACCAGCAAAGGTAACTTATATAGATCCTAAGGAGGGCCAAAGAGTGGTGCTCTCTGCTCAGAAATCTCCCGTTGTCATTACCATAGTAAGGCCAGAGCTATCGGTTAGGGTTGAGGATATTCCTCAAAACGTCACCGTCGTGAACTCATTGGCTGGTTTCTCAATTTATATGATAAATAGAGGAAGTGGTGACGCTAAGGATCTGACCTTGGACATGGAGCTATCTCCTGGCTTCTATATGGTCAGCCCACCTACAATAAAGAAGGGTGAAGGGGTATCTTGCGATCAGCCAGTCTGGGAGCCAAAGGAGAATGAGATAAGGGTAAAGATGGTATGTGATACAGTGAAGCCAGAAGGTTTTGTTAAGCTTATACTCACACTGAAGACCCAGACCACTGGAAAGCAGTGGATAAAGGTGAAAGATATCTATTACAAGTCACCAGATGGCCTTACCACTCTAGAGGTACCTACATCCTCTTACAGGTATGAAGCAGTTGTAGTGACCCCATTAGAGCTGAGAATGTTCTATCTAGCTATCTTCACGTTCTCAGTACTTATAGTGGCTATGTTTGTCATAGGCGTAACTAGGGGGTTCAGGGTATCCATTGGTAGGAAGAGGCCAAGGACAAGGTTTGGTGCATTGGAGAGCTAGCAATAGTGAACTACCCTATCTGCTATAAACGTAGAGGCCCCCTTCACAGGGGGGCTTACCCTTCAATTGTCGCTTTAGCGATAAAGATGAGTAGAGGCCACAGGCTGACAGGGCCATCCCGCTCCCCCTCTATTTTCTTCACAGAATGAGCTGGAATGTAATCTCTATATGGGAAACCTCCCTCTTTAGCGGAGAGAGGAGGGATTAGTATAAGAGCCTGAATATCCTTTGGTTTTAGCTTCCCGCCGATAGAGTTAAAAAGTGAGATTAACTGTATCACGAGGTGTGATAAGAATGGGAATGGAGTACATATATGCAGCTCTTATGCTCCATGAAGTGAAGAATAAAGTAGAAGAATCAGACTTAGAGCAAGTACTCAAGGCTGCTGGTGTAGAGCCTGACCCCGCTAGGATAAAGCAGCTAGTTAGCAATTTATCCAGCTTAAACATAGATGAGATTGTAAGTCAGGCAGCGGTAACAACAACTGCTCCAGCTCCAGCACCAGCTCCTACTGAAGAATCTAAAGCTGAAGAGAAGAAAGAAGAGAAGAAGGAGGAGAAGGAGAAAGAAGAGGAAGAAGCAGCCCTTGCAGGCTTAGGAGCATTATTTGGTTGAGACCATCTAATTTTTATCCCTCCCTCACAACTTTTCGAGGATGACTAATGGGTCTAGGAGATCCTATAGAAATAAAATTCCTCATTGATAGAGGTTATGTGAGGAAGAAATGCCCTAAATGTGGCGAGTATTTCTGGACGCTGGATCCAGACAGAGAAACTTGTGGTGAAGCTCCTTGCGAACCTTATTCCTTCATAGGAAGAAGAATATCGGATAAGAGCTTAGATGAAGTAAGAGAAGATTTCTTAAGGTTCATGGAATCTAAAGGGCATACAAGAATAGGTAGATATCCTGTCATAGCCAGATGGAGGGATGATCTTTTTCTCACAAGCGCTTCTATAGTTGATTTTCAGCCTTTTATAACAGCAGGCCTCGTTCCACCTCCAGCAAATCCTCTCACCATATCGCAGCCATGCATTAGGCTAAAGGATGTAGATAAGGTAGGACCGACAATGGGCAGGCATCTCACTATATTTGAGATGATGGCCCATCATGCTTTTAACTCCAAAGAGAAGTTTATTTACTGGAAAGACAGGACCGTTGAACTCTTTCATGAGTATGCAACTCGAGTTCTGGGAATACCTGAAGAAGAGATAATCTACAAGGAGGGAATATGGAAAGGAGGAGGTAATGCAGGGCCTGATCTAGAACCGATAGTTAGAGGGTTGGAGATAGCCACACTAGTTTTCATGGAATACAGAGGTGAGGACGGGAAATATGTGCCAATGGATACCAAAGTGGTGGATACGGGATATGGCCTCGAGAGAATAACTTGGCTTCTAAGAGGAGATCCTACCGGATTTCATTCGGTTTATGGTACCCTAGTTGATGAATTCCTGTCTGAACTAGGCATAGAGCAAATCGATGGTAGTCTGCTTAACAAATACTCAGAGGTATCCTCTATCTTAAGAGAACTCGAGAAAGGTGAGAGAGTAGATACTCTTAGGAGGAAAGTGGCTGATATACTGGGAGTGGATTTCTCCTACCTCGACTCTAAGATAGGACCCTTGGAGAGGGCCTTCGCATTGCTCGATCATACCAAGGCCATAGCCTTCATGCTCGCCGATGGCCTAGTCCCTTCTAACGTAAACGAAGGCTACTTGGGAAGGTTGCTTATAAGGAGATCACTTAAAATCCTCAGACTCCTTGGATCAGAGATACCTCTATCGGAATTTGTTGCAAAACAGGTCGGCTTTTGGTCCAGAGAGGGCTTCCCAGAGCTGGAGGATGCTCTCGGTAGAATCGTGGAGATAACGAACCTCGAAGAGAAGAGGTACAGTGAGATATTAATGAAAGGAGAGGGCATTGTTAGGGACATTGTAAGGAGTAAGAAGAAACTGAAGCTGGAAGATCTAATAATGCTCTATGATTCGCACGGAGTTCCTCCTGAATTACTTCAAAATTTGGCTAATAGCCTCGGAGTAGACGTTGAAATTCCAGATAACTTCTATGAGCTAATAGCTGCTAGACATGAATCTAAAAAGCCAGAAGCTCCAAAGCTACCCTCATTCATCGATCAACTGGATAATTATCCTCCTACAAGGCTCCTCTATTATCAAGATCCCTACAAGATGGAGTTCAATGCTACGGTAGTAGGGCATATAAATGGCATGGTGATTCTAGATTCAACGGCCTTCTACCCGGAGGGCGGTGGACAGCCAAGTGATGTAGGCAAACTTATTTGGAGCAATGGAATCGCAGAAGTATCTAAGGTTGAGAAATATAAGGGAAGAATACTTCACAAAGTAAGTGAGCTACCCTCTGTAGGAGAAAGGATACATGGCAAGGTAGATGAAGCTAAGAGACTTGCAAGAATGAGGCACCACACTGCAACTCATATAATTTTAGAAGCTGCAAAGCAAGTACTGGGCTCTCATGTTTGGCAATGGGGCGCTCAAAAGGGAGATGAAGAAAGCAGGCTGGATATTACCCACTATAAACCAATATCTGCTGATGAATTGAAGGAGATAGAGATTCTGGCTAATGAGGCAGTTATGAAAAACATTCCGGTTAGGGCCTTCTGGCTCCTTAGAACGGATGCTGAAAAGAGATATGGCTTCATATTATATCAAGGAGGAGTAGTCCCCAATTCCGTCCTCAGGATAGTAGATATAGAAGGATTTAACGTCCAGGCATGTGGAGGGACCCATGTTAAGAGAACAGGAGACGTTGGGGTTATAAAGATATGGAGAGCTAGGAGAATACAGGATGGCGTGGTAAGACTTGTATTCTCAGCCGGGAAGCCAGCTGTAAAGAGATTGATTGGTGCCTACTCTAACCTAAAAGAGATTGCCAATGAACTGGGGGTAGATGAGGAAAATGTGGCCGAGACGTTCAGTAATGCTATGAAAGAGCTTAGGGATTTAAGGAGAGAAGTCAGGAAGCATAAGAGAGAGCTTGAGGAAACTAGAATAAAGCAAGCATTATCTCAACCTAAACTCGTTGGGAACTACAATGTTTCTGAAGTAGAACTAGTCTATCTAAGCTTGGATGACGGTATAAAGATAGCTGACAAGCTAGCTGGCAGTGAAGAGAGGATTATAATCCTCAAGAAGCTTGGAGGCAATAGAGCAATGATAGCTCTTCTAGTAACAGGAGGCTTGGACTCGAGAATTCATGCAGGTAATCTAGTTAAGGGAGTCACAGGAGATCTCGGAGGCGGTGGTGGAGGAAACTCAAGGCTTGGTAGAGGATCTATACCAAAGGAGAAGCTTGCTCGCTTCATAGAGGTGATCCTTAAACGATTAGGAGGGAGCTTATAGAGGAGGCATCCCCGCTGGTTTATCTCCTCTTCATTTTAGGCTTTCCTGATGCTATAGAGATAACTGCAAGGAGGCTATCCCTGAACAAGAGGGAGGCTATAGCTCTATCCAAGTTAGTAAGGTCTCCCCGCGAGTCCCTTAGGAACTCACTCAAAGTCGCTCCTCTATCCTGCGCTTCAGATAAGGATCTTGGAATAGATGGTTTCAACGTTCTAATAACAGTAGAAAGCGCTCTTCAGGGAAAACCTGTGTATACATGCTCAGATGGATTAGTTAGAGATCTTAGCCTAGCTTATTCGTCGTATAAACCATCAGACAGATTTGAGGAGGTTACTAAGATGTTAAGAGAGCTCCTAGCTGAAATCAAGCCTAAGCCTAGATCAGCGACTCTGTATCTAGATGCCCCTATATCCAAAAGCGGGCTTATGGCTCTCCATATGAGGAAGATCCTTGATATAAAGGTAGTTACATCGAAGCATGTAGATTCCGATCTACTAAAGCATGAGGTGGTGGCTAGCAGTGATTCCTTAGTGATCTCAAAGGCTAAATGTATAGTTGACTTGCCTAGAGAGATTTTAAGGAGAGTCAATATATCTCCGATACCATTATTTCCATCTAATGGTCTGGTTGAGGGGTTGATACTTGATAGATCTTCCAAGGACAGTTGATTTTGATGGAAACAAGGTCATTCTAGTAGATCAAAGGAAGCTTCCAGAAAAACTTTCATTCTTGGAATGTGAAAGCGTGGATTGTGTGGCAAACGCCATAAAAAGCATGGCTGTTAGAGGAGCCCCTGCGATAGGAGCCGCCGCAGCCTTTGGTATGGCCCTCTATGCATCTAGGTTCGAAAGTGGTAGGGAGAATTTCCTGAGTGGATTGAAGACGGTAGCGGAAAAATTAAAATCGACTAGACCTACGGCTTACAACCTATTTTGGGCTGTAGACCGAGTTATTAGCAGTATTAAAGGAGCAACTGATCTAGACGAGATGAAGCGTAGGGTATTAGAGGGAGCTAGGAGAATCGCTGAGGAAGATGTTGAGAGCAATAGGAAGATAGGAGAGAATGGATATAGACTGATAAAGGAGGGATATAGGGTTATGACTATATGCAACGCTGGCTCATTGGCTACAGTATGGTATGGCACTGCTACAGCGCCTATGTATAGAGCTCATGAGGAAGGAATAGAATTCAAGGTAATAGCCTTGGAGACAAGACCAGTACTTCAAGGAGCTAGAATAACTGCTTTTGAATTAAACAGAGCTGGTATCCCAGTTAAGCTCATAGTGGATGGGGCAGCAGGCTATGTCATGTCCAATCTAGGTGTAGATCTAGCGATAACTGGAGCCGATAGGATACTAGCAGATGGTACGACATTTAATAAGATAGGGACCTACTCACTTTCAATTCTAGCAAAAGAGCATGGAGTCCCCTTCTATGTAGCAGCTCCTACATCGACGTTTGATCTTAAATCGAAACCTAAGGATGTGAGAATAGAAATGAGGGACCCTAAGGAGGTTGCCTTCATAGGGAACAAGAGGATAGCTCCCGAGGGAGTGGAAATACTTAATCCTGCATTCGATAGAACTCCTCCAGAGAACATAACTGGAATAATAACTGAAAAAGGAGTAATAATGGGATCGTTGGCAGAAAAAATTAATAGACTGCTGAAATGATCAGCTGAATCCTGGAGGTCTTACTTTGATGACCTCCTTATTCATTAAAGTTGGGGGTACCTCACCATTTAGGAATGCTATGAGATTCTTAGCTACTATTTCGGCCATCTTAGATCTGGTCTCATAACTAGCGCTTGCTGCATGAGGTGTCAGCACAACATTATTTAACTGGAGGAGAGGATCATCAGAAGGTATAGGCTCTTGCTCAAAGACATCTAGGCCTGCTCCAGCGATCCATCCTTCTTTTAACGCCTTGTAGAGAGCCTTTTGATCTACAACTTTACCTCTAGATGTATTTATTAGGAAGGCAGTTGGCTTCATTTTCCTAAATTGCCCCTCTCCCATTAGGTGATAGGTCTCTGGAGTTAGTGGAACGTGAAGGGATATGAAGTCTGATCCCTCAAGCAATTTATCCATATCAGCATACTCAACCCCAAGCTCCTTCTCGAGATCTTCTCTTCTTGTTGCATCATAGTAAAGCACTCTCATTCCAAACCCTTTGGCCCTTTTGGCTACAGCGCTGCCAATTCTCCCCATTCCTACGATTCCCAAGGTTCTCTCATAAATATCCGCTCCTATCATCATCAAGGGATGCCAGCCGACCTTCCACTTTCTATTTCTGATGTATCTATCCGCTTCTACGACTCTCCTAGCCACTGCAAGCATTAGAGCAAATGTGAAGTCTGCTACGGTCTTAGTTAGTACCCCTGGAGTGTTTGTGACATAAATTCCTCTTTTTGTGGCTTCCTTTATGTCTATATTATCATATCCCACAGCATACTGCGAAACTATCCTGAGCTTAGGAGCCGCATCAAATACCTCGACATCTATAGGATCTGTCAGAAGAGAGACAAGAGCATCCGAATCTCTAACTCTCTCTATAATTACGCTCTTAGGTGGAGGAGCCTCATCAGTCCATAGATTGACATCGAAAAATTCCTTTATCTTAGAGAGGCCTCTCTCCGGTATTTCTCTAGTAATGAAGACCTTGGGCTTCATCGGATCGCCTTATTAATTTAAGGCGGAAAGCTTTTAATCAATTTCTTCCAGGAGATAGTCAATTATTTTTAAGGCTGCATAATCGAGAACTTGGTGATCAGTATTTAGATTTGAACCTGAGAAGGAGGAAGGCAATCAGGAGTATAAATTGAGACTCAATCCTAAATCTGAAGATCGCATAATAAAACTGGCCACTCAACTGAATTACAGGCTAAATGAAGGAGGGGGGGAAGCATTTTATGAGCTTGGGATATCTAATGATGGTCTTCCAGTTGGTATAACAGAGGAGGAAGCAAGAAGATCGCTTGAGATCATAGACAGAATTGTTGAAAGCTTAGGCGCTAAATATATGATAGTTAGAAAGGAGAAGGCTACAAGGGGATATGTATATGAACTACTCATAAGAAAAACAATAGATGTGCCTCCGATTCAGATATCCGTCGTGATGCTCGGAAACGTGGATGCTGGTAAATCAACCCTTAAGGGAGTTCTAGTATCAGGGATGCTAGATGACGGCGATGGCTTAGCTATGAGCCAAGTAGCTAGATACTTACATGAGCTTAAGTTCAGAAGGTCTTCATCAATCACTTATCATATACTCGGGTTTGATGATCTTGGAGCATCAGTTAACGATGGACTTCAAGGCTATAATGAATCAGGAATCTATCTAAGATCATCAAAAGTTATTGTTTTGGTCGACCTAGCCGGCCATGAAAGGTACCTTAAAACGACGCTGAAAGGGATCTTAGGGTCAATTCCCGACTATGCAGCCTTGATAGTTGCAGGGAACGCTGGACCAATAGGTAGCTTCAGAGAGCACCTAGGAATCTCTGTAGCTCTGGGCATTCCTTCCTTTATCGTAATCACAAAGATAGATATGACACCTAAGGAAGTACTCTCCTCCAATATAAGAAAAGCAACAGAGATACTTAAGCTTCCAGGCGTGAATAAAATACCTTTTCCCGTGAAAAGTGAGAACGATTGCGCTATAGCAGCTAGAAATATGCCTCATGGAAGAGTAGTTCCTATATTTCTCATATCAAATGTAACTGGCGAAGGATTGGATCTACTTAAGAGATTCCTGAATCTCCTTCCTCCGAGATTGAATTGGTCTGATAAGGGAAAGGAGAAGTTTCTAACGTATGTGGATGACAAGTTTAATGTGTCTGGAGTAGGTGTTGTAGTCTCTGGATTAGTTGAATCAGGATCTCTCTCAATAGGCCAGAGAGCTTTGCTCGGCCCATTCGATGATGGGAGCTTCAGGACAGTGAGAGTGAAGTCTATCCATGTTAGCAGAGTCTCTGTGGAAAGGGCTACAGCAGGCCAATTTGCAACATTCGCAATAACTAACGTAGAATATGAGGAAGTAAGAAAAGGAATGGTTCTTCTCAATATAGATTCTAAGCCTAGAGCTGTAAGAATTTTCAAGGCAAGCATAAGAGTGCTTCACCATCCAACGACAATAAAGGTCGGATACGAACCAGTTATACAACTTAGAACTATAAGACAGCCGATTAGGTTAATTCAATCCCCTAGGCCATTCCTCAGGACTGGAGATAAAGCAGAAGTAGTCTTTAAGTTCATAAGAAGACCTGAATATATTAGAGCAGGAGATACATTTGTTTTCAGGGAAGGTAAGACGAAAGGTCTCGGCGAGATAACTAAAATATTGGAGTAGAGAATCTTGAAGATAAAAATAGCTGGAAGGATATATGAGAGGTCCATCCCTGAGGGAAAGTTTTCTATCATAAAGGAAAAAGTGAAATCTGTATGTAAATTTGAGCCTAAAATGAAAACATGGGTTTTTGACCCTAGAAAAGCAATATGTAGAGACTCTGACATACTCATGGAATTTGGAGTTCCTAGTAATGTAATCAAGTCTGAGATAGAGAAATTCAAGGGTAAGGTCAAGAAGCTGCTCATAGAGAGGATGAAAAGAGGACAGTTCGCTTTTATACCTTGTAAGGAGGTAAGAGACCCATTTAAGATAGATGAAGAATTTTCTATCATAGACTTGAATGATATTACAAGATTGATATCGAAGGAAGGGCCCATTAAGGCATATGAAAAAGTGATCAACTCGATTAATGGCTACTATCTGGAGGATCACCTGAGAAAAATTGAAAATCTATTTTCCCTGAAGAAGGAGATATTACTAAAAGATAATGAAAAGAATATGCTTATACATATACCCTATTCAGAAGAATCTATCCTTAATGATTTAGAGAAGATATCCAAGATAAAATATTATGTTAAAACTCTGAAGGAAATTCATGTTAGAAAAATAAATATATTAAGGAAGAGGGATGATGTCATATTTGAAGCACCTTTCTTCCTCTTCTACAAAATCAGGGAGATAGCAGCTACCCATGGTTATGAATTGAAAGATGAAGTGAAGTGGCCGGAGGAGGATGTAGCTCTCTATAGGAATTTTTCCTTATATAACTTTCAGAAGGATGCAGTTGATAGATGGGAGGATAATGGGAGATTTGGCACGGTAGTCATGCCTACGGGCGCGGGGAAAACATATGTAGGTCTGGAAGCGTTATTCAGAACATCTAAAAATGCTCTTATATGCGTAGTAACTGAAGAGCTAGCTAAGCAATGGTCTGAATTGATAAAAGAGAAGCTTTCTTATTCCCCGGGGATATTTACAGGCAGAAAAAAAGAGTTAAAGCCCATAACCGTGGGAATATACAACTCAATAGCTAAACATATCAATGAGCTTTATGATCACTTCTCCCTTATAATATTCGATGAAGTCCACCATGTACCGGCTTCAACTTTCAAAGAAGTGGCATTTCTGTCTAAAGCTAAGTATAGACTCGGTCTCTCGGCTACACCGGAGAGAGCCGATGGTAACAATCATTTGATTTTCTTAACATCAGGGAATGTGGTATATAAAGTTGACTATGAGAAGCTACTCAAAATGGGCTTCTTATCCCCTCTGAGGCATCATGTGATCTATGTGGAGCTATCAGAGAAAGAAAAGAGATCTATGTCAAAGGAAATTATGCTAGCAAGGGATGATGAGAGAAGGCTGATTGAGAAGAAGTATGCCCTTAAAGCTAGGGCTAAGGTGGATAAAGTGATGGAGCTCCTTCGCAACCTTAAGGGGAGAAGAATATTGATATTCACTGAATACATTGGTCAGGCAGAGGAGATATATAAAAAGGCTAAAGAGAGAGGCTATAAAGTCGAATTACTTATAGGAAAAACTGTAGGCAGATCTAAGATATTTGATAAGTTTAGGAAGGGAGAAGTTAATGTGATCGTGACAACTAGGGTCTTGGATGAGGGGATAGATGTACCTGATGCTGATGTCGCTATAATAGTAAGCGGGTCTGGGTCAAAGAGGCAAATGGCCCAGAGAGTTGGTAGGATAATTAGGAGAAGCCCTAGAAAGATAGCTGATGTTTATGAGCTGGTAACGAAGGGTACTATAGAAGAAATTCTCTCTAAAATTAGGAGGAGAGGCCTTCCCTCATATAAAAGAAGAGGGGCGCGAAGTTTTAATTCATTATATCCTCCCAAAGTCAGCTGAACCTAGTGTGGGGAAGGAGATCATGGATCACAACCAAGGTCTAGTTCCACTAAGCATAATGAGGTCTGGACAGAGAGGAAGGATCATTACACTAAATGTAGGAAGAGGACAAGCGAGAAGACTTATGGAGATGGGTCTTCTTCCCGGTGAAATAGTGGATATTCTCTCTAATTCAGCAGGTCCTATAATAATACGAGTTAGGGACGTTACACTCGCTTTAGGAAGAAATATCGCATCTCGCATATGGATTGAGGCGATGTGATGGCTAAGATTCTCGCAGCCCTTGCTGGCACACCAAATGTCGGAAAAAGCACCTTATTTAATAGGATAACGGGAGGGGATGTCCATGTTGCTAATTGGCCTGGAGTTACGTTGCAGAGGGCGGAAGGCAAAACAGTCCATCACGGCATTGAGATAAATATAGTAGATCTCCCAGGAACTTACAGTTTATCTGCTCGGGATATTGGAGAGAGGGTTGCGAGGGATTTCATAGTTAGGAAAAAGCCAGATGTATTAGTTGTTGTGGTAGATGCCACTTCTCTGAAGAAATCTCTATACTTTGCTGTTATGGCTCTAGAGCTTTACACAAGGGTCGTAATTGCCTTGAATATGATAGATGCTGCTGATAAAAGAGGCATTCATATAGATGTCGATGGAATGGAAGCAAAGCTTGGTGTTCCCATAGTTCCCATTTCAGCCTTGAAAGGTATAGGGATAGGGGTCCTCCTTGATAGAACACTAGATGTGGCTCAAGGGATAAAGACAAGGAAAGAGCTCCTTAAAGTGAATTACAATGGTCTTGAACCTTACATATACAAGATCGAGAAGATTCTCAAGAATGAGAATGCATTGAATCACTATCCAAGGATATGGACGGCAATTAGACTGTTCGAAGGTGATGAAGTAATAGTAGAGGAGTTAAGAGAGGAGAAACCTGAGCTTTTACCAAAAATCGAGGCATTAAAAGAAAAGGCACGTCTAGAGTTAGGAGAAGACTTAGGGAGGCTGGCAATAAGCTCTAGGTATTCCTTTATAGATGATATAACCAAGTCCTCAGTAATAGAGGTGAGGCTAGCTGCCCCCTCCTTCTCAGAAAAGCTTGATAGGCTAATGCTTCATCCATTGTTAGGGCCTATAATCTCCGCATTTGTAATACTCATCACGTTCTTTCTAATATTTGCTATAAATACAGGTTTTCCTCTTAATTTATTGCTAGAATATGCAGGGTATAAGGAATTAGCAAGCTTGGTAGAGGAATATAGTCTCTCTGGCATCTTAGGGTCGGCATTTGACCTACTATCCTCAGGGATTAAGGCATGGATGACTTCAATAGGATACAGTGGCTGGACTGTAGGCTTACTAGCCGATGGTATAATTGATAGTTTAGGGACCCTAATTTCTTTTGTTCCCCTTTTGTTACTGGCCTATATATTCTTAGGTGCCATGCAGGACAGTGGCCTCTTTCCTAGAGCTGCAGTTTCATTTGACAGCTTATTTAGAAAATTTGGTTTAAGTGGCAAGGCTTTTTTCCCAGCAGCCTTAGGCATGGGATGCAGCGTTGCCGCTGTAACATCAACAAGAGCAATGGATGATGACAGAGAGAGAAGGGTAACCGCAATGACTTCACCTCTTATTCCATGCCAAGCTAGGTTATTGGTTCTCCTTACTATCGCATCAGCGGTCTCCTCAGATCCTCTCTCGCAATCTGCCCTAACAATATTCATATATGTGCTAAGCTTTATCCTCTACCTACTAACATCGAATCTCCTCAATAAGCTCGTGTTTAAGATAGAATATGCACCTGATCTCCTTATGGAGCTTCCTCCCTATCACAGACCAAGTCTTAGAGTAGTCTGGTGGTATGCTAGAAGTAATACAGAGCACTTCCTGAGGAAGGCAGGACTTCTTATATTGGGATTAGGGATAGTAACATGGTTTCTACTTAATTTTGGATCGCTTGGTTATCTCTCCGGTGATATAGCAAATAGCTTTGCTGCTTATATAGGCAATATACTGAGTCCAATTACATCTCTCATAGGACTGCCTGATTGGAGATATGCTCTGGCATTCGAAGTTGGTTTTGTGGCTAAAGAAGGACTTTTGATAACATTTTCTAGTGTTACAGGAGTATCTGATCCTGTAGAAGCTCTTAGAGTTATAGGCCTAACACCATTAAAGGGAGTATCTATGGCCTTGGCTATGAGTTACTATGTTCCCTGTATGGCTACTGTAGCAGCTCTGATAACTGAACTCAGAGTTGGTAGATATGTGCTCTTGACGATATTAATGGAGCTAATGATAGCTTTCGTTTTGGCTGCTACAGCCTATTGGACTGGACTGATGCTTGGCTTTACTTGAACAACCAATTTTTAATTTCTTGATACACAATAATTCGATGGATGAACTAGATGCCCGCATACTCGATGAGATAGTTAAGAATGGGAGAGTAACTCTTACTGAGTTAGCTAAGAGAGTTAAGGCTCCAAGAACAACCCTAACCTCTAGATTCAGGAAATTGATAGATTCAGGCTACATCAGAGGTTTTACGGCAATACTGAACTTCAAGAAATTGGGATATAACTTGACAGCGTTTGTTCTAGTTCAGATAAGAAGAGGCAAACCTGCTCAGGGCAAATCAAATCAAGAAATGTTCATCGATAAAATCACTAAGGAATCTGAGAATCGATCAGATCTACCTTGGGTAGAAGAGGCTCATATAATAACAGGGGACTATGACATCCTTTTGAAGGTTAGAGCTAGAAATATGGACGAGTTAACAAAGTTTCTCATAACGGAGCTGGCTCAGCATCCGGACGTAGAGAAGACTCATACCTTAATGGTCCTGAAGAGTCCATATGAAGGCCTCTTTCCCATAGCAAAGACCATCATCATACCATAAGACTCCTCAGCAGGGGTATCTCAGAGGGAATTTCCTCATTCATCTATCTTTCCTCAGATTATTCTAGGGTTTCCCAAGGCTCCAGTTCTTATGACCCTTGTAGGTATAGCTATCAAATATACTGGCATATCTCTGTGGAGAATCTGGATTAACAAAGATTACATAAGAAGTTCTCCACTCATCTTGAAGCATTAAATTAATTGCTGATCTCTCTACTCCCCTAAAATTATGGATTCTTCCCTTTATTGGCTTTAGAAAGAGAACTAACTGCTACTTTACTTTTCTCTAGGAGATTCCATACCTTTTCTATAATTTGCTACTTCTCCTCCAACTTCACATGAAATTATATCCTTCTGACTTTAAATATTCATGGGTAAATCTCCTTCGATGAGCCTAAGGGAGAGAATATTGGAACTCTTGCTAGCTGTGGAAGAGCCTCTCTCTATTGATGATATAGCTAGAGATCTGGGATTGGACCCGAGGATGACCAATGAGATATATGGGCATCTAGAGCACATAGCTAAAACCGTAAAGAGAAAATATGGGAAGACCCTGATGATGGAACCTCCTAGATGTAGGAGATGTGGTTACATATTCTCAAGCCTTAGAAAGCCTAAAAAACCAAGTAAATGCCCTAAATGTGGGAGTGAGTGGATAGAACCCCCCAGATTCATAATAAAGTGAGTTAGAAGCCCTATGACATGAGATCTACTAAGAGATCCCTCACTTTGACTATTATTTCTTCCTTAACGTTCTCTAAATTGCCATGAGCATTGCTCTCATTCTCTATAGTCCCCACCGAAACCGTTGGAATTCCTCTTCTAGCGAACACAAAGCCATCATTTCCACCTAAAGACCCAGCCAGTCTCCCTTCACCGAAATATCTCTCATAACTCCTGAGAACTTCTTTCACGAACTCATGGTCAGGCTCGGTCATCCATCCCGGGTTGAGTGTCTCCTTAATTTTGATTTCAACGTTAGCTCCTATCTTAAGAGCTGCTGTCTGTACAGCAGCCTTAAATCTTTCAATAACATCCATCCTGTCATCATCTGGAATGAATCTTAGGTCGAAGCCAAGCTCAGCTTTGCTTGGGATAACATTATGCTTATCACCCGCTTTCATTATGGTAAAGCTGAATCTTCCCCACAGCTTAGATACGGGCGATCCCGGTGGAGCGGGAATTATTGAAACCTTGGATGAGTGCTGCTGGGCAAATCCCATTAAAATTTCATTAGCTAGCTCCATAGCTATATGAACTGGATTAACGGCTATAAAAGGTCTTCCTGCATGCCCTCCCTTTCCTTTGATAACTAAGCTTCCATGTATAACGCCACTAGCCCCTATGCCAACGAAGTCAGGTGCGGCGTCAATTACAATGACCCTATCTGGTCTTATGCCGGCTTCTCTGAATCCCTTCTCAGCAACCGCAAATACTCCCGTTCCACCAACTTCTTCATCCCCTACAACCACAACAACAGGGTTATACCTTCCCTTACCTTTATCTAAGATTGCCTTAGCGGCAGACAGGCTAAGTGCTATAGCTGACTTATCATCAGCAGCTCCTCTCCCATATATCCTGCCGTTCAAGCGAAGAGGCTCGAATGGGCTAAATTCCTTATAATCTAGCTTCCATAGTCCCTTAGCAGGTACTACATCGTAGTGAGATAAAAGAATCAAGTTCTTCTCTGCACCGATGCTTTCCCAAGCTATGATATTAGGTAATTCTCCTCTCTCATCACTATGAACGTGTATGTGCGTTTTTAGGCCTAATTCCCTTGCCTTATCCTCTATCATCCGAGATACTTCCCAATAGTTCTTCCTCTTCATGGAATTGGTGTCAAGCTTTATCAAATCCATCAGGAATTGAAACATCTCTTCATCGTTCATATATGGTATTACCTCAGCATTTTTTATATGCTTTGGTCGTACTGGCGCACAAATTATATTAATTGGATGATGGATCTTAGCGGGTACTTCATGCTCAGATTAGTGCTTTTAGGTAGGCCAGGGGCTGGTAAAGGAACGCAAAGTGAATTCATATCTGAGAGCTTCAATACACCTAAGCTCGTAATGAGTGGCCTCCTGAAAGAGGAGGTAAATGAGGGTAGCAGCCTAGGAGAGATCATAAGAAGCTATATGGAGGAAGGCAAGCTGGTTCCTGATAAAATAGTCTATCAAGTTCTGCAAAAGAACATAATGGAAGTTGTTGGCAAGGGATTTATACTAGATGGGTTTCCAAGAAACCTAAAGCAAGCTGAATGGCTTGATAATTTTCTGAAATCTAATGAAATAGAACTATCCGCCGCTATCTACTTTGATGTGGATGAGCTAACTGTCCTCAGGAGGATAATGGGCCGCTTGATCTGTGAATCCTGCGGCCGAGCATATAATATATTCTATGATCCACCACTGGACATCAGAAAATGTGAATGCGGAGGGAAGCTTTATCAGAGAAAGGATGACTGCTATGAGAAGATATTGAGGAGGCTAAACATATTCAATGAAGAGACATTATCTCTAGTGGAGTACTATAAGAGAAAAGGGTTACTACTATCCATCGATGCAAGTAAGGATATTAAAACAGTTAAAGAAGAGACATTCTCTACGATATCGGCTCTTCTCTCCTGAGGGTCTCAGGTATCCTGATGAAGAAGAGGCTCGAAAGCAGCCGAGTGAATCCTAATATTAGCATGGCCTCTCTAATGCCAAGGACATCACCAAGTGATCCACCTATAAGCGGAGCAATGGACTTAGTAAGCGAAGTTAGTGCATTGAATGTCGAAACGGCAGCCCCTCTCTTGGAGGGTGAAGAAGCATCTAGTAAGTAGGTAGGCGAAGCCGTATAATACATAGAGAACCCTATCATACCAACAGTAGTTCCAATTAGCAAGTGTGCAAAGCTGCTTCCAATGGCATAAGAAAATGGAATTGCCGCCGCAAAAGCCGGTGACATTAGAAGGAAGGGCTTTCTTCCTATTTTGTCAGCTGCATATCCCCAGATAGGCTGAAGTATAAGCCTTGTTGCATTTGCTGCTGTACCTATAAGGCCTATTTCCGCCTTAGATAGCTCATATATCCTTATCTGAGCTACAGAAAATAATGGCCATGCTAGAGACCATATAAGAGACCATAGAACACTCGCTATTAAGAAGGGCTTATAACTTCCCTCCGCATATCCTTCTAATTCCTCCTTATCCTCCTTAATGTACAAACTCGATGGTTTGGGAATAAGATACACAGTTAAAGCTGCAAGTAAGAACTGAGATGCTCCAACTAGACTAGCTAAGTGATAGCCGTACACGTCCATGATTAAGCCGGCAATTGGGAGGAAAAGAGCGCTTCCAACAGTTGATAGTGTAACGGTAATTCCTGAAATTCTCCCTCTCTCCCTCAACTGCGTCAGATCTCCTAATGCAGCGAGCCATGATGAGTTAGATAGCCCCATAAAAGCATTAAGCATGGAATTGGCGAAGTAATACTCGAGAGCTGACCTAGAGTTGAATATCTCATAGATGAATATACTTGAGGCTAGGAAGCCAAGTAATATGAGAAGCCTCCTCTTCTTAGTCTGATCTACAACCCATCCCCAAAGTGGCTGAGTAACTGCTGTTGAGAGTCCCCCTAGTGATATATTGATCGCTATCTCCACGGCAGAGAGGTTCAGTACCTCCACACCATATACTTGAAGCAGGAAAAAGGTGAAGCTCATGGATGTACCTTGAAAAAAAGAATTAACTGAGAGACCGAGTAATTTACGTCCGGTTCTATGGCTTGAGGCCAAGCGAGTCACCTAAGTGATATAACAACTGAGAGGGCCATGATCAATAGCGTGGCTATGGCTAGGGAGCTTATCTCTCTATCCCCCTCTCTAAGCTCCTTAACTGAGAGAAGGGCTAGAAAAGATATGGGCGTCCCCATTATCACCATAAATCCGACATTCTCAAAATAATAGCCTAAATTGGCACCTATAGAGCTGAGAACTAAGCCAGCAGCTAATATTACTAATCCAGTTATTACACCAAGCCTAAGGAAATTTGAAAGCCTTTCTCCGACTATCACTTTTATCCCTCAAAGGAGAAGCTTTATTCCAGCATACATCAATATTAGAGAGAATATTAATTTGATATACTTTGATTTTATTCCTTTGAGCGACTTAGCCCCTAATGTAGCACCGGGGAGTATACCAGAAGCGAACCCTAAAACCAAAACTGGGTCCACCAGTTTTTTAAGAGAATAAATTATGCTACCTGATGCCGCTGTCAGGCCTACCATGAACGAACTAGTAGCTACTGCCTCCTTTATTGGAAGATCCATTACTAGATTCATTATTGGTACTTTAAGAACTCCTCCGCCTATTCCAAACATCCCCGAACTCATTCCTGCGAAAAATGATGAAAATACCCCCCAGAACCAGTGCTTCACTTCACCGCTTACTTTAGGTTTTGTGAAGATCCTCAACAACATCAACATTGATATCGCAACTAAACCGGCTCCAAACACTCTCTCTACAATATATGAAGGCAATCCTATCGTCAAAATGGCTCCTGAAATTGCCCCTAAGGCAGTTGTTGGCTCTAAGGTCAGGGCCACCTTGAGATTAACTAGTCCTTCCCTCAGATAGACTGATGAACTTGAGGCAGATGTCACTATTATTGTGAGGAGGCTGGAGGCAATAGCTACTTTTACATTTATTCCCAATATTAGCACCATCAGAGGGACCATTAAGGTTCCTCCTCCTATACCAGCTATGGCGGATATTAGTCCTATCCCCACTCCGCTGAACATGACTTCTATGAATTTCATTAGTACCATGCTCAAGTGGTCCACCTTGCCGCATGGGCCTAACTTCAAGATTCTTAATAACTTTCAATGCTATCTAGCTTGGTGATAATCTGATCCTAAGTCTCCTTTCTACAAATGCTGGATCTCATCTACTGAGAGAGGAGGGAATACTCAGAATAATAGGGGAATGCATACCGGTGGAGTGGCCGAAAATATCTGAGAAATTGTGTGGTAAGCCGCTCTGCCTTTCCTCCTGCCCTGAACATGATCATATAAATATTATAGCTCTTAAGACGTCCTCGATCCTCGCTAGGGTCAATCTAAAGGAGATTCAGGTCATTACAGTGGATGGAAGCCCTCACTGCTTACACCTCCATCATGCAGTGGAAGAGGCCCTGAAGATAACTGGAAAGAATATCAAGGTGAGGCATATAGTTATTTACAAAGGTAAGTTGCTTCAAGTCAGCCGCGATGCCGTGAAGATAGCCCGATTTCTGCATAAGATAGATAACTTATTAAAAGGTTAATAATCTTTTACAGACTATTTCGTGAGCAAACTATTATTATTTTTAATATATTACCTAAGGTATCTAATTAATTTGAACATTGTTTTGGGTCTCGTTGAACATGTTCCCAATATCTTTTTTATATCGGTCATCACCTTGGTGTTGAGGATGGTCTATGTCAAGGGTAGCAAGGAGAAAGAAGATAGAAGGCGTAAAACCGAAAATCTCTAGAGGATTGCCAATAATGGCTAAGCTTAAATGCACAGATAATACTGGAGCTAAGGTACTCATGATAATTGGAGTTCAAGGATATAAGGGGCGGAAAGGTAGAATTCCATCCGCTAGCATCGGGGATATGGTCCCCGTTGTCGTTAAGAGAGGAAAGTACGATCTAATGCATAAACCAGCAAAAGCCATCATTGTGAGGCAAAGGAAGCCCTATAGGCGGAAGAATGGACAGTGGATTATTTTCGAGGACAATGCTGCAGTACTAGTAGATGATGATGGCACTCCAAAGGGATCAGAGTTCCGTGGTCCTATCGCTAAGGAGGCGATAGAGAGATGGCCTATGCTAAGCGCCATCTCAGCTCAAGTGGTATGAGCGTAAGGTGATCTAATGAGAAGCATATCATATAAACCAAGCAAGCAGAGAAAATACCTGTATAATGCACCGTATCATCATAGAGGAAAAATAATGTCTGCTCCTCTATCTCCTGAGCTTAAAGGGAAATACGGGATAAGGTCTCTTCCCATTAGGAAAGGAGATAAAGTAAGAATTATTAGAGGAGACTACAGGGGAACTGAAGGGGAGGTTCTCAGTGTATTTAGGAAGAAATATAGAATAGCTATAAAAGGGCTCACTAGAAAGAAAACGGATGGAACTGAGATACCTATACCGATCCATCCATCAAAGGTTGTTATAACAAAGCCTAATTTAGGAGATAATGCTAGAAAGGACATCTTAGAAAGGAGAGGAGTTGAAGTAGAAGAGATTGAAGAGGAAGAAGCCGAAAAGGTGGAAGAGCCTTCAGAAGAGGAAGTGGAAGAGAGTCAAGAGGAGCCTACTGAAGAAGAGATTAATAAGAATGGAACGGAGGAAGATGAATATGGGAAAGATAGGAGGAAGCAGGCGCCTTAAGAGGCTTGCAGCTCCTGGATACTGGCCTATGGCCAAGAGAGAAAAGACTTGGGTTGCTAAGCCAAATCCTGGGCCTCATCCCTTGGACCAAGGCCTTCCACTACTCATGATAATCAGGGATGTTTTAGAACTCGCAACAACAGCTAGAGAAGCTAAGAAGATATTATATATGAAGAAAGTAAGGGTGGACGGTAAGCCAAGGTATATTCCTAGATATCAAGTTGGATTGATGGATATCATATCAATACCTGATTTAGGAAAGCATTATAGAATGGTACCAGATCCCTATAGATTCCTTAAACCATTAGAGATCCCTGAAAGCGAAGCTAATATAAAGGCAGTTAAAGTAATAGGCAAGAGAACTATAAAGAAAAGTAAAATCCAAGTCACTACGCACGACGCTAGGAACTTCATAATGGATCCTAATTCAGAACTGGCCAAATCTGTAAGGGTTGGCCATTCTCTCCTGATAAAAGTGCCTTCCCAGGAGATAAAAGCGGTTCTACCACTTGAAGTAGGCGCAGTTGGATTGATGGATAGAGGCAGGATGGCAGGACATGTAGGAATAATCAAAGAAATGGCTGAATTCATAGAGCTACAAGATCTAGATGATCCGAATTTGAAATATAGAGGTATATCTAAGAACATACTGATAGTTGGCAAGGAGAAGCCGGCAATAAAGGTGAGATGATCTCATGATAAGCGAGTTAGCCGAGACGATAGAAAACAGGTGGGGAAGCAATCCAATGCTCATGCCTAGGGTGATGTCTGTTACTTTAAGTATAGCAGTAGGAAGAGGCGGTGAGGTTCTGCTTAGAGCTAGCAGAGTACTAGAGGAGCTTACTGGACAGAAACCGGTGCAAAGAAGAGCTAAGAGAACTATAAGAGAATTTGGTATAAGGAGGGGGGAGCCAATAGCTGTGACCGTAACTGTAAGAGGGAAAAAAGCTGTGAAGCTCCTTGATAGAGTAGCTAACGCTGTAGATCGAAGGATAAAAGCTAGTGCCTTTGATGAATTTGGGAACTTTGCTTTTGGTATAAAGGAGCATATAGAGATCCCAGGAGTTAGATACAAGGCAGATATAGGCATATTCGGGATGGATGTGATAGTGACAATGGGAAGAGCTGGCTATAGAGTTGCTAAGAGGAGAGTGAAGAGAGGTAGGATACCTAAGAGACATAGGCTCAATAAGGAGGAATCTAAGGTATTTGCGGAAAAGTACTTAAAGCTGAATCTCATATCTGATAGCGAGTAGGTGAAGAAAATGGCAAAGCCAAGGAGGAAGGTTAGAACAAAGGGGAAAGGTATCTACGTATGTAAAAGATGCGGAAGAACCGGAAAGGGGATAATTCGGAAGTATAACCTCTACCTTTGCAGACAGTGCTTTCTTGAGGTAGCTCCTCTGATGGGATGGAAAAAATATGAATGAGATGATCTCATGGCAAGACTAGATCTTTTAGCTGATGCTATGAGTACCCTAACTAATGCTTCTCGGGTCGGTAAGAGAGAAGCAGTAATTAACGCTGCTTCAAAGCTGGTAGGTAAGGTGCTTAAAATACTTGAGGAGGAAGGGTACATAAAGGAACTTGAATATATAGATGATGGTAGAGCAGGAAAGTACAGAGTTGAACTGAGTGGAAGGATAAACAGAGCGGGAGTTATAAAGCCTAGGTTCTCTGTCAAGAAAGATGAATTTCTGTACTGGGAGAAGATACACTTACCTGCAGAGAATGTTGGTGTACTAGTAGTTTCTACTAATTACGGTATTATGAGTCATAGAGAAGCCAAAAGAAGAGGACTGGGAGGAATTCTCTTAGCTTATTGTTACTGAGCAAAGTGAAATGAATATGAATGGGTGATTGCAATGGCTAAGTATCCTAAAGTTATAACTCAGGTTCAGGAAGCTGAAATTCCCATATTGGAAGGGGTGGAAGTTGAAGTAGAGGGAACTAAGGTGAAGGTAAAGGGACCGAAGGGATCCTTGGAGAAAGAATTTCATAAAGATTTAGTTGAGATAGTGAAGGAAAAAGAAAAAATAAAAATAAGGGTTTATGGTAAAAGAAAATTTCATTATGCATATCTAGGCACGGTATCTTCACACATAAGGAACCTAATGAAGGGCGTTACTGAGGGATTTTCCAAGGAGATGATCATAGTATATGCTCACTTTCCAATGAGAGTGGAAGTGAATGATAAAAATAAACTTGTCAAAATATCTAACTTCTTAGGCGAGAGGGCTCCCAGATATGCTAAAATAGTTGGAGAAACAAAAGTGAGAGTAGAAGGAGATAGGGTATATATAGAAGGAATCTCAAAGGAGGATGTAGGTCAGACTACTGCCAATATAAAGCAGGCCACTAGGATAAAGGGTAAGGATCCAAGAGTATTTATGGACGGTATTTATGTGGTGAAGTAATATGGTTAAATCTATTAATGATGCTAAGGAAAATAAGAAACTCTTAGAAAGATTAAAAAAGAAAAAACCAGTATTCATAAATTTGGCTAGGTATTGGAGAAAAGGGGCCGTCAAGAGCTGGAGGAAGCCTCGCGGAATAGATAATAAGCAAAGGCTTAAGCTAAAAAGTAGGCCGAAAAATCCTGTAATAGGATATAAGAATCCTGAGAAAATAAGGGGACTTCACCCATCAGGCAGGAGGCCTGTGATTGTGCATAATGTGAAAGAACTGAGGAAAATGGCTCAGGAGCAAAAAATTGCTCTTATATATATAGCAGGAGGCGTTGGGGCTCGAAAAAGGGAGAAAATTCAAGAAGAAGCTGAAAAACTTGGTTTAGTTATAGCCAACAGGAAGGTGAAGATAGAATGAAGTTAGATTACCAGAAGAAACTTGCTGCTAAAGTATATGGTGTAGGACTAGATAGAGTTAAGCTCGATCCTGATAAAGTGGATATAATATCAGAAGCGATAACCAGAAGCGATATAAAGAGGCTCATAAGATCTAGAGCAATTAAGATATTGCCAAAGAGAGGTACCAGCAGAGCTAGGTCAAGAGAAAAACCCAAGAGAAAGGGGCTTGGAAGGAGAAGGGGAGGAAAATATTCAAGACTTTCCAGAAAGAGCAGATGGATAACTAAGGTCAGGGCTCTCAGAAGGGAACTTAAGGATATGAAGGAGAAGGGAATAGTTGATATAAAGACGTATAGATATCTCTATAGGAGATTATCTAGATTCGAGAGCACAGCTCATCTAAGGTCTTATGTAATAAGAGAGGTGCAGAAAGGTGGCTAGATCAGGAAGGTATAAGGTAAAGTTCAGGAGAAGGAGAGAAGGTAAAACAAATTATAAGAAGAGGCTGGCTCTTCTTAAGAGTGGTAAGCTGAGAGTTGTTATCAGGAGAACAAATAGGTATATAATAGTTCAGTTCATGAAATTCAAGCCAGAAGGAGATGAAGTAGTAGCTCAAGCATACTCCAAGGAACTAAATAAGTTTGGATGGATCTACGGTAGCAAGAACCTACCGGCTGCTTATTTAACAGGATACTTAGCTGGACTTAGAGCCAAAAGCAAGGGGATAAATGAGACTGTGCTTGATATAGGCAGATTCCCTTCTACAAAAGGTTCTAAAATTTATGCTGCTCTTAAAGGAGTATTAGATGCTGGGATAGAGGTACCACATTCTCCTGACATTTTGCCCAGTGAGGAGCGAATAAAAGGGGAACATATAGCCTCCTGGGCTTCCTCTCTAAAGGTCGGAAATGAAGAGCTCTATAAAAAGCAGTTCTCTCTATATCTTAGCAAAGGAGCCAATCCAGAACTGATATCCGAATTCATGGAGAAAGTTTTCTCTCAGGTAGAGCAAGCCTTCAATATCAATAGAGAGAGTTAAATAGGTTTATTGTTCATGGAGGTTGAGAGAAATGTCAACAGGAGGTAGTTCTGGAACAGGACTTGAGAGATCTTGGACTCCAAAAACTAGAGTAGGCAGACTCGTAGCTGAAGGAAGGATAAAGAGCATAGATGAGATCCTTAGGAGAGGTATACCAATACAGGAACCTGAAATTGTGGATACTCTTATTCCTGGACTTAAAGAGGAGATAATAGGAGTGAGAAGAGTCCAAAGGCAAACTGATGCAGGAGAAATGACACAGCTAAGAATCGTAGCTGCAATTGGAGATGGCATGAGTTATGTAGGCGTGGGAAAAGGTAAGGGAAAGGAGTTCAGGATGTCTCTAGCAGATGCCATCAGAAACGCTAAGATAAATGTAGTTAAGGTCAAGAAAGGATGTGGATCTTGGGAATGTAGATGTGGTAGGCCTCATTCTATACCAACAACCGTCTCAGGAGCTTCTGGTTCAGTTAGGGTTACTTTAATGCCTGCTCCAAGGAAGTTAGGTATAGTTGGTAATGAAACGGCTAAGGTAATCCTCAGCCTTGGAGGCCTCCAAGATGTTAGGGTATTCTCTAAGGGCCAAACTAAGAATAGGATGAATTACGCCTTTGCGATACACAATGCTCTCTGGAAACTTCTTCTAATGACTCTTCCTCAGGATTGGAAATTATAATCCAAAGCATTTTTATTCCTCTTAATCTGAACTAAAAAGAGGTGCGCATTCGTTAGGCGTGAGTACGCTCGATGCCGGATGCGCCCATTTAGAGGTGATGAGTTTGGAAGAGGCCCCTCTAATGGCTGTGGTTAGAATTAGAGGTAGAATTGATATAAAGCCTGACATCAGATATACGCTTGATATGCTTCATATTAAAAGGAAATTTTGGGCGACTATAGTACCTCTGACACCTTCTTACAAGGGGATGTTGTATAAAGTGAAGGATTACACTACCTATGGAGAAATAGATAGAGAAACATTAGAAAAGATCCTGAGGAGTAGAGCTGAATTATCTGATGGAGGGAAGCTAACTGATGAGTGGCTTAGGAATAATGCAGAATTTGATAGTATCAGTGAATTCGCTGACGCTATCATCTCTGGGAAGGTGGGTATTCATAAATTAAAGTGGATTAATCCTTGTTTCAGACTTACCCCTCCAAAAGGTGGTTTTAAGAAATCCACTAAAAGATCATGGAACAATGGCGGGGAATTGGGTTATAGAGGAATAGAGATAGATAAGCTTCTAAGGAGGATGATATAATGCGAACCATACCTAGGAGAGAGAAAAAGAGTAGAAAGCTCAGAGGTCATAGGCTTCATGGTTATGGTCAGCAGAGGCAGCACAGGAGGAGTGGGAGGCAGGGAGGGTTTGGTAAAGCAGGAGTTAAGAAGCATCTATGGACTTGGATAACTGCCCATGAGCCTGATTACTTTGGAAGAGGTAGAAGAGGGTTTAAGAGACCTAGAGCTGTTATTAGAGAAAGAAAAACGATAAATGTAGGAGAACTGGAGAAAATGATCCCTTATTTAACGACTCTCGGCTGTGCTAAAGAGGAGAATGGTAAGATAGAGGTGAACTTGGATGAAGCGGGGTATGATAAACTGCTAGGAAGAGGTAGCATAAAGATCCCCCTAATTGTGAGGGTAAGAGTTGCTAGTAAGAATGCTATCAGGAAACTTAAGGAAGTAGGTGGTTCTATAGCTATCACATCCTAGAGGAGGGGAATATTAATGAGCTGGATCAGGGAGATAACCGCTAAAATCAATAAAGTTATACCAGAAGTGGAGAAACCTAAGCAGACACCTTCTCTAAAAGAGAAGATGATATGGACCGGCATAGTTCTCCTTGTTTACTTCTTCCTAACTGAGGTTCCCCTCTATGGAGTTCCTAGGGGAGGACTGGATTTCCTGGCCCAGCTCAGGATAATATTTGCTGGCGCCCAGGGGAGCATTGTTGAGCTCGGGATAGGGCCAATCGTAACAGCGGGTATAGTTTTGGAACTATTAGTAGGTAGTAAGATTGTTCAACTCGATCTAACTGATCCAGAGGACAGAAAGTTCTTCCAGGAAGCGGAGAGAGTAGCAGCAATATTTTTCATATTATTCGAAGTATCAGCTTATACTCTCGGTGGAAGGTTCGGAAACCTCACAACAAATCAGGCACTGTTAGCTATAACTCAACTCTCACTAGGTAGCTTCTTATTAATGATGCTTGATGATTTAACAAGTAAATGGGGGATAGGTAGTGGTATAAGCCTCTTCATATTAGCTGGTGTGGCACAGAGGGTTATCTGGGGAACTTTATCTCCAGCAGTAGAGAAGCAATCTGGAAGGTATGTCGGCGTTATACCCGCTCTTCTCACCGAAGGGATAGGAGCTCTATATAGAGGAGCGCTTCCCGATCTTCTTGGACTTATAGCAACATTTGTCGTATTCATAGCAGTGGTATGGGCTTATGAAATTAAGGTAAATATACCCATAGCCCATGCTCTCTATGGCGGATATAGAACTAAGTATCCCATAAGGCTCCTTTACGTAAGCAATGTCCCTATTATATTCGCTGCTGCTCTCCTAGGAGACGTTAATATAATGGCCAAGATTATGTGGGTTAGATTTGGAGCTAATCCTCAGGGCTGGGTTAAGTACCTAGTAGATATCATGGGCAAGTTCGAAGCCGACCCCATAACGGGAAGTGTAGTACCTGTATCAGGGTTGGCTTACTATCTCACGACACCTAGGGGGCCAAGTGTTCTAGTTCAAGATCCACTGAGGGCGCTAATATATCTAGCAACACTTGTCGGAGCGAGCGTCGTTTTCGCAAAGGTATGGGTAATGACTTCGGGTATGGATCCAAGGTCTGTAAGTGAGCAGCTTGTTGGTCAAGGGATAGTTGTTCCTGGCAGGAGATCTTCTGTTAGGATAATAGCTAGGACAATAGAGAGCTACATAGAGGCAGTTACATATCTTGGAGGCTTTATAGTTGGACTGCTAGCAGCACTAGCAGATTTCTCAGGAGCTTTAGGGACAGGAAGCGGGATATTACTCGCTGTTACTATAGTTGCTGGCTTCTATGAGACACTCATGCGTGAACGTGCGTTAGAGATGTATCCAAGACTTAAGAGATTTATAGGGTGATGAAATGCTAGGACTAGAATGGATACTCTTCCCTCCAGGCTCTATAATATTCCTCACAGTGCTGGCCTTCGCAATAAGCTTAGCGATAATAATTCTAAACAAGAGGACTATAGATTACTCTAGATTGAGAGAACTTCAAAAGATAGTGAATGAATATACAAAGCTTCAAAGAGAATTTCTGAAAGATCCAGAGAACAAAAAGCTGAAAAGAAAAATGGATAGAATAAAACCCCAGTTTGATGCAGCGAGATCAGAGATGACTAAGATGAACATGAAGCCAATGCTTTACACGACCATACCAATACTTCTCATTTTCTGGGCACTAGGCAGCTTTTACTCAGAGATACCCGTATTGATATTGCCCTTTCCAATACCTTTCATAATGGGCTACTTTCATGGTAATAGCGCTCTTTCAGATCAGACACTTGGATACTTGGGCTACTATATAATAGCATCATACTTCTTCTCCCTAATCCTTCAGAAAATGTCAGGAACTTCTCTAACAGAATAACATTTCTTCCATAATCACTCATTATTAAAAATGATTTCCAATTAATCTACTATAACGGCGCTATCTTGAAATTACACTCGAGAGTAAACATTAAGAATACAGATCTTCCTGTTACTCCTAGTCGCGGAGGTGCAGTTGTTGGTAAGAGATATAAACAAAAGTGAGAGGAACCGTTCGCTTAAGAAGCCAAGAATGGCAATTAGAACTCCAGGTGGAAAGGTAACCTATCGCCATAGGCACAAAAGATATTCTGCTGCAAGGTGCTCTAGATGCGGAATGCCTCTCAACGCAACACCTACAGAATCAAGATGTATCATGAATAAGATTACCTATAGCCAGAGGAGGCCTAATAGGCCCTATGGAGGTAATCTCTGCTCTAGATGCCTCCGCGAATTAATGATCTCTAAAGCTATAGAGGAGGGAATGGCCCTCCTAGCGTCCTAAGGGACGCCTATCCCACTCGTGAGAGGGATGTAAACATGCCTGTGATAGAAGTAGGAAGAGTTTGTAGGAAGATAGCTGGTAGAGAAGCCGGTAGGGCGTGCGTCGTTGTTAAGGTAGTAAGTAGCAATTTCGTCGAGATTACGGGGCCTAAAGAACTTACAGGTGTAAGGAGGAGAAGGATAAATATAAAGCACTTAGTACCTCTTCCAATAAAGTTAGAGATATCTGAAGGAGCCAGCGATGATAAAGTCCTCAATTCCCTCAAAGAGACGGATCTATACCAAGATCTACTAAGAGAAAAGGAAAAGAGGGAGAAAAGAAGAGGTAAGCCTAAAAGAAAGTAAAATAAGGTAAAGTAAGGTAAGTTAGAGGCATTTAAGTAATGAAACTATCTCAAGCAGATACATATGAGGAATTGATCATAAAAAGCTTAGCTGAACCAGGACTATACGGTTATAGGCCTTATGAGAGGCCTACTTCTTTTTATCTCGATAACGGAATAATAAACATAGATAAACCTCGTGGACCCACGTCCCATATGGTCACTAAAC
>WALU01000049.1 GCA_015522685.1 Thermoproteota archaeon
GCAGCGTCAGATGTGTATAAGAGACAGATTATAGGTCTTATGACGATATGGTTAAATCTTCAGTCATAATGAGACACATTAGAATGAGAAGATTAGCTGTGATTCTCTTCATTCTCACCCTATTGTCGATAATACATACTTACCCAATTAGAGGCCAAGAGGTAGGGAAGGTGCTCTCCATAAAGGTGAAAGGTATTATAACTGAAGGAGTATTTGATTACATTGAAAGCTCGATAAAGTTCGCTTTAGATAATAAATTTGATGGTTTACTAATAATACTTAATACAGATGGAGGATTTCTATCTCCCACAGAGAAGATAATAACCGATATAAGCTCTTCACCTGTTCCTGTAGCGATCTACATACCTTCTGGTGGTAGAGCATTCTCAGCCGGCTCCTTAATTTCGTTAGCAGCAGATAAGGTATGCATGGGTCCAGGTTCATCAATAGGCGCATCTGAGCCAAAACCTAAAGATGAAAAAGCGATTAATGCTTTGTCTAGCTGGATGAAAAGCTTAGCTGAGGCTTCAGGTAAAAATTCTACAGCAGCAGAGCTTTTTGTGAGGAGAAATCTGGCTTTGACATCAAAAGAAGCTGTTGGGTATAATATTGCTGACTGCATAGCCGGGAACTCAAGAAGAGCCTTAGAGAAAATTGACTGGCCTACAAACGTGCAGGAATTCTACCCAGATATCAGAGTATCCCTTCTCCTCCTAATAACAGATCCACTGAATGCTTGGGCAATCTTCATCATAGGAGCAATTTTACTCCTCCTCGGCTTGACCCATCCGACCTACATACTAGAGGCTACAGGAGCGATACTTGTGATACTGGGCCTCTATGCATTTGGGATGATCGGAGCGAGTCTAGCCTCAGTAATATTCATGATTATTGGAGCTACCACAATATTTTTGGAGTTGAAGACAGGCCATGGGCTCCTAGCCCTAACAGGCGCTATAATTTCAGCTTTTGGCCTCTTCTTACTATATCAATCTGGTCCTTTAATCTCCCTTACCTTAAATGCCAAAGTTACAATAGCCTCCTTCATAATAATTGCTGGCTTAGCTGGATTCTATCTCTACAAGGTAAGGGAGATTTTATCCAAGAAATTAAGTCCCTTAAGCCCTGAAGCCTTGATAGACAGGAAAGGTATTGTCAAGGTCTCAATAGAACCAGGAAAGGAAGGAATAGTCCTTGTTGGTTCTGAACTCTGGACAGCCTACTCAGATGAGCCTCTCAGAGTTGGAGATCGTGTGAAGGTCATGGAAGTTAGGGGTTTTAAGGTAAAGGTAATGAGAGTACATTAATGCAGATCTTCGTATCAGTCTCAGATATCCTATTGGGAATAGTAATACTGATAATAATTGCCTTTCTTGCATCTGCCATCAAGATAGTGCCCGAATTCAAGAGACTTGTAATATTGAGACTAGGGAGATTTGTGGGTGTGAAGGGACCAGGGATAATCTTCAGGATACCTATTTTGGATCAAATACTCTGGGTAGATCTCAGGGAGAATTATTTTGATGTTCCTCACCAGACATGCATAACCAAAGATAACGCACCAACGGATATAGACTTTATCGTTTATTACAAGGTCATAGATCCTATGGCAAGTATACTTAATGTCTCTGATTTCAGAGGAGCTGCTTTAGGAATAGCAACTACGACTTTAAGAGCTGTAATAGGAGAGATGATGCTTGATGAAGTCCTAGCAAAGAGAGATGAGATAAATCACGTGCTGAGGGCGAAGCTAGATGAGGTAACTGAAAGATGGGGTGTGAAGATAACAAACGTAGAGATAAGAGAAATACTTCCACCTAAATCTGTACAGGATGCCATGATAAAGCAAATGTCAGCCGAGCGCACTAGAAGAGCCATGGTAACAGAGGCGGAGGGTAAGAAGGAGGCTGCAATAAAGGTAGCTGAGGGAGAGAAACAAGCGACCATCTTAAAGGCCGAAGGTGAAAGGAAGGCTCAGATACTGAAGGCTGAAGGCTATACCATTGCTTTGAAGACGATAAATGATGCTGCACAGAAGCTAGATGAGAAGACAATGAAACTCCAGTATTTAGATGGACTTAAGGTCATAGGATCATCTGAAGCGACGAAGTTCCTTATACCTCTTGAGCTAATGGAAATGGTGAAAGATTGGCTCTCTAAGGAAAAGATAGAGAGCTAGCTCTCTATCTTTTTAGTATTGGTAATCAACCTAGCAGCTAGCGTTGGTAGGAGAATAGCCTTGGAATTATTGGAGTATGAGATAAACAGTAGGCGAATAAATTGAATGAAAAATATCGATAATGGTTTAATTTTAGGGAAAAAGCAAATTAGGATAGTTAGATTATCATATCAGTCCGTACTTTTTCAGTATCTCCTCTCTAGGAACTCCGTTACTATTCCATCCCCTCAACTCATAATAATAGTCCAAAAATTTCTCTTGCTCTTCCTCAGTGATCTTTCTCTCCTCTCCGTTATATATGAAGGATTCCCTAAGCAATCTCCTCGGAAGCCTATCATCCTCCCTCCTAATGCCAAGCCTGACATTATACATTCTAACGAGGTTTATTATACGTCTTGCAGCCATCTTTAGATCTTCAACTCTTGTCTCTCTACCGGTGATTAGAGTATAGTACTTAGCCATCTGCTCCCAATCTATGAGGGTTCTAGTAAATTTGCAGAGGACAAATGAATCTTCTAGTACTCCTTTCTCCTCTAAATCTGATAGAGCTTTTGTTTTTTCCATTGAGATAGTTTCTCTGTCCCCCCCAAGCCCTTTTATATCAGCATAGTATCCCATAAACCTAAGATGGCATGCGCCCCTAGAGGAAGCTCCATAGCTTAAGATCATGCTCTTCAGAGTTCTTGGATCATAGCCAGCTGGCTCAAGCCCCTTGACATGAATTGCAAGATCCTCCAATCCAAGCTTTTCTGACGCCACTTTAACGCCCTCAGCAAGAATACCTCCAACTCCTTCCCTCTTAGCTATCATTTTTGTAAGCTGATAAAGAGATTCTGGGTCACCGTAATTTAACTTGAATCCCGGATCGAGTTTACCTCTCTTATAAGCCTCTATGGCAAAACCGAGCACATTACCTAATGTTATAGTATCCATTCCTAAGCCATCTATGAGGTCATTGAGCCACACTATTGCCTTAATATCTGTTATGGCAGCAAGTCCTCCTATGGAGTAGATGGTCTCGTATTCAAGCTCGACCTCACTTCCGGCATAGCCTCCCTCCTTAACCTTACTGTACCTTCCGCAGGGGGTTGGGCAGCCAAAGCATCCCTTAGCGTGAACGAATACTCCTTTCTCTATGGCTTCCCAAGCTATTCTATCCCAACCATCAACGGATCCTCTTGACCAGTAGTAGCTAGGGAAGAAGCCCCATTCATTGGCCAGCTCAACTAGGCTAGTAGTCCCTTTCTCAAAGTAGCTCTTCAGTTCTTTCCTAGCCTTTGGTATTATCTCCTCTGCTGTATACTTCCTTACTCCATCTGGATCTGCTGCGTCCCATTTCATTTTATCATAATCTATAATAATGGCCTTAAGCTTCTTTGACCCCATAACGGCTCCTCCCCCGGTTCTTCCAGCTTGTCTCCATTTTTCATTTCCTATAACTGCGAATTTAACTAAGTTCTCTCCTGCTGGTCCTATAGAGGCTATGGAACTTCTTTTATACTCCCTCTTGAGTCCATCCTCAGTTTGGTAGATAGTCTTCCCCCAAAGATGACTTGCATCATTTATCTCGATACCGTCTTCGCTCACTACAAGGTATATAGGCTTTTCTGATTTTCCTATAATGACTATAACTGTAGCCCCAACCCATCTAGAAGCCGCACCAAACGTTCCTCCAACAACAGATTCTCCTATTACTCCGGTCTGAGGAGATCTAAAAATGAAGGTTCCCTTACCAGAATAGGGAACTGCTGTTCCAGTAAATGGGCCTATAGCAAATATTAAGGGATTCTCAGGCCCAAGTGGGTCTGTTTTATCATCAGTAATTTCATAGAGGATCTTAGCACCAATTCCCTTGCCACCTATAAAATTCCAGGCAAGGCCTTCTGGAACAGGTTCGCTTTTTTGCTTTCCTGTAGACAAATCTATCCAATGTATTAAGCCATAACCTTTCATAAGACCACATCTCTAGAGAGAAAGGTATCTTAATTAATTCTTCTGTTCCAATAAGCTTTTACTCATTCGCTGTAGGATTATCGCTTCATTTTCTAATTCGTTTGCAAATTAAGATATATAATTATTCTACAATAATCCTATGATTAATCAGAAAAGCCATTTAGAGTTTTTAGGAGGCTTATAAATGGAATTTAAGCTTCAAAGCTGCAAATAGAATCTAGCTATATCTAACATGCTCCTGGTTGTGATTTCAGGAAAAAGTTATACCTTTATTTTTTACCCCAATCACTTAAGTTATAAGGATAGTAATGAGCCATGAGAAGAACCTTGTGGGAGTAGAGATGCATGCTTATCTCTCCTCTTCAGATATTAAGGCTTTAATTTCTAAGCTAGTTAGTGTTATGAAGGATCTTGGATTCATCCTAAGCAGAAGAGCAGAAGGCTATGCCTTCTTACCTATGGGAATGCCTGTACCAACGCACCTTAGGTTAGGTGTCTATAGCGAAGTGGTAACGTTCTGGGTTAGAGGAGCTGGGACCGAGGATATTGAGAGATCAGCCAATCAGCTCAATATGAAAAGAGAGAAGTTCTTTGAAATTTTGATGAGAGGAATTGAGAGGTCTGCGGAAATTTTCAATTCATTTCAAGATAAAGGATCAGTTAGGGTACATGTATCTAGCGAGTAGATTTCAACAGAGGCCGGAGCTGCAAGCTACTTTTATAGCATCTAATGCTCTCTTGATAGATCCCCTTAACACCTGGTCTGCAGAGAAGATTAGCTTAAGATTAGGCCTTTTGTTATTTATCCTCATCTTAAGAACACTTTCTATTAAGTCAGGGAAATTCCTTGACCCGAGTTCCCTCTTAGGTTCCCTTAAGAAATCAGCAGAGATTGTAAGCAGATCTTTTCTACCCATGGCAATGGATACCAAGTGATTTATCAGTATTTCTCTTGGGAGACATGTGAATGCTATTTCTATCCTCTTAAAGGGATCATTTGGCTTATCAGCTACTGCTACAAAGGCAGATCCTCCATACTCTCTTCTTGTGATCGTTGGCGTATATTCTTCCATCTGCTCTAGGGCAGATTTCCAAACAAGAGATAAAAGCCTCCTATTAGAGTATGAGCCTACGAAATACCAGATTACAAATACTGCTGATATCGCTATAATTAACTCTAGTTCATACATTTACAGCACCTTATGCTCAGTCTAAGGATAAAGAATAAAACTACCTCTTGGCATTATATGAGCAATGAAGGAGGTGGAGGTAAAGGCCATTAGTTCTCTCTTTGGAGCCGTGAGGTTTCTTCGCCTTAAAGTTCCAGATGATGTTGAGATAATGGCGACCATTTATGGTTCTGATGTAACTAGATATAAGGGAAAGGAGAATGAAGCTTATGTAACCTTTGGTGAGAGCTATCATGTTATAGCGAGTCCTAATTATGCCCTAGACATGAAGATTTTGATTAGACCAGGATTAAAAGAACTCAAGCCTAAAATGAGAGTGAAGGAAATAGGAGATATAGAGTTAGGGGGGCATCTTGGTCATTACTTTTTAGGAAAAGGTTTCCTCGGGGGAAGGAGAAAACAGTTAGTTACTGTACATTACTGTGACCAGACAGATAGGACAATACAGATAATATTTAAGGGCCCTTCTGACTTAGATCTACTGGGATTAGTAAAGAGTTTGGAAGTGATCTGCCATGAAATGGAATGAATTCAAAAAAGCCGTCAAGGACTTTCTCTTCGGTCTTTTCTTCTTCGATCTTTACTGGGAAACTAGGAGGGAAGCTGCAAAGATGAAGGATCTAATAAACCTACTTATTTTAGGCGAAATGTTAGGTTTACCCTTAATCAGCACCCCTATAATGCTTAAGCTCCTACCTTATCTCCTTCCGGAGATAGAAGGGTGGAAGTTCCGCCAGCTAAGGGAGAGAGATGTAACAGAAGAGGTTCCAGAAACTATATGAATAATTTTTCATTTAATGAATAATATTTAATCTATCATTTTGACATTTTATGTCGAAGAACGAATAGAGAAAAGGTAATAAGCTAAAGAGGCAACATCTCTCAAACATTTGAGAGGGATTGTTATGCAGGTTGGTTACTTAGAAACTCCTTCCCTTTGGATCATAGGAGCCTTAATAGCATACGCCGTTGCATACTACTTCTATGCAAAGTGGGTTGATGAGCATATTTGGGAGGTTAGTGAGTCAAGAACAACGCCAGCTCACATGTACCTCGATGGAGTAGAGTATTTTCCAGTGAGCAGGTATGTTCTCTATGGATTTCAGTTCAAGAGTATAGCTGCTCTTGGACCTATACTTGGACCCTTCATAGCAGTAGCTTATGGATGGATTCCAGCCTTACTCTGGATAATAATAGGAAACTTCTTCATAGGATGGGTTCAGGACTATAGTACGATAATGCTAACTGCGAGGAACGAAGGTAGGTCTATGGGGCCCTTAGTTTACAATGCAATAGGTGAAAGAGGAAGAAAGATCCTCTTGGGATATCTACTCTTCTATCTGCTTATAATATCTGCTGTCTTTATATACTTAGTCTCCCTCTTCTGGAATGTATTTCCAGGATCTTTCATCGCTACCATTGGTATAATAATAACTGGTCTAATAGCTGGAGAGCTTCTCTATAAGTACAAGACCAATATATTCGGAGTAACAGCCTTTGCCATAATATTGACGCTAATAAGCGTTGGAATAGGGACTGCAGTTGCCTGGCCTCCGAAGAACGTCTTCGGACCCTGGTCTCTGCAAGTATGGTCAGTAATATTCGCGATAATCCTATTTATAGGAGCTATCGCCCCATTACCTAAGTTTATAACTCCAATGAACTTCGTTGCAGTATTTCCGGCTATAGGAGGAGTTATTTTAATAATATTAGGAGCTCTCTTCTCACCACTAGGTGGAATAAAGGTTCTCCAGCCTGGATTTAAGGGATGGTATATAGAGAACGTAGGTCCTCTATTCCCTATACTCTTCATTTCAATAGCTTGCGGCGCTATCTCTGGATGGCATAGCTTAGTGAGCACATCAACCACCGGCAAGCAGCTTGACGTTGAAACTGACGCTAGGCCAGTTGGAGCTGGAGCCATGTTAACTGAAGGATTGCTTGCTACCTCAGCACTGGCAGCTTACATGGTTGTGTCACCCAGTCTAATAGCTAAGGGTAAAATTGCAGCTTTTGTCAACGGTGCAACACTTCTATCGTCATTTTACCTTGGAGGGAAGGCTTCCATGGCGTATCTCTCTACATTCTTTGCTATATTCCTTGTTATCTATGCTATAACAGTTCAAGCGTTGGTAACCAGATATTGGCGTGTTTTCAGTACAGAGCTCTTCAAAGGACCATGGAGTTGGCTCGGTGATAAGTACATAGCTACTTTCGTAGGACTTCTGCTTCCTATAATATTCGCACTTACAGGAAGCTGGATAAACCTCTGGATATATTTCGGAGGCAGTAACCAGCTTTTGGCTGGTATGGCGCTTATCCTCGTCGCATTTTACGTTGCTAAGATGAGGAAACCCAGTTGGTACGCTGCTTGGCCAGCTGGCTTCATGACAATAGTCACTTTAGCTGCTTTATTGTGGGAGACTTATTCATTTGGTCTTAGCACATTTGGACTTGCTCCTATTAAAGCAAAGCCACCTCTAACTCAGTATCCCGCTGCAGCTTGGTCCTTAAATGCATTATTCTTTATTATAGGTATAATATTGTTCGTACTCGGTCTTTACATGAGCTATGCTCTCTGGAGTGCCTATATGAAAGCTAGAAAAGGAGAAATAGAGGCCAAGGAGATCTCTACCTAAACCCTTTTATTTCATTTCTTTTTATGAAGTTGAGAGGTGATCAATATTCCGTTATTTAGCAGGAAGGATAAGAGAAAAACAAAAGATAAAGGTGGAATATCAGAAGCAGCTAAGGGAGTTCTTTATGGCTTTGCTGTTCATGGAGCAGCTACAGCTGCCTTGAAGACTAGAATGCACATGGAGCACCTGTTCATGTTAATGACCCTTGGCGACATGCTTGGATTTCCGATAATACCCCCTTACTATTCCCTTAAGATATTGCCTTATGTAGTGCCTAACATAAAATCTTGGAAACAGAGGTTATTCAGAGAGAGAGACTTTACTGATATGCTAAGTGGATAGGGTGCTCGAATGGTTGGTCTAGCTGAATTTTTTGAGAGAAAGCCTGATGTAGAGGTTGTTGTCTTTGCTGGTAAAGGGGGCTTAGGGAAGACTACAAGTAGTGCTGCTTTAAGCTACTACAAAGCTGTAAATGAGGGGAAGAAGGTACTATGCTTCAGCACAGATCCTCAAGCATCACTTAGTGATATCTTTGAGAGGGATCTATTTGGTAAGGGGATTATAGAAGTAGCTCCTAACCTACATGTTGTAGAGATAGATGCCGATAAGAATATAGCGAGCTATCAACAAGAAATTAAGCAGAAAATCTTGGATATGTATGAATTGGATGAGCTACCAAAGGAAATAGAGGAATATATAGATAGCACATCTGCTGAGCCTGCTATGTACGAATCAGCGACTTATGATGCCATGGCAGATTTAGTGTCCTCTAAAGAGTATGATCTCTACGTTTTTGATATGCCTCCCTTCGGTCATGGCGTGAGAATGGTAGCAATGGCGGAGATATTGAGTGCCTGGGTTGATAAGATAACGGAAGCGAGAAAAGAGGCTGCAGAATATGAAGCTGTTGCATCAACCCTTAGAGGCGGTGTGGAAACCGAAGATATGATTCTTAAGGAGTTGGGGGAGATAAGGAGAAAGATGGATACTTTCACAGGGCTTATGACTAATTCAGAGAAGACAGCATTCTTTATGGTGATGGTTCCGGAGAAGATGGCCATTCTTGATACGGAGAGGGCTTTAGCCATGTTTAAGGAGCTTAATATAGGGATGTCAGGAGTAGTGGTAAATCAAACATATCCAAGGGATCTTTTAAACAAGCCAGATCTTCCTGACTTTCTAAAAAAGAAGATAGAAGGCCAAGAAGATCATTTAATTGAAATAAGGGAAAAATTTGGAGATCTTGTATCTGCCCTTATTCCTATGTATGATAGGGAGCCTAAAGGCCTTGACATGATATCTCATGTGGCAGAAGATCTAATGCACTCGAGGAGGGATCTCTTATGGTGGTGAAGTTGGAGGAAAAGCTTATGTTACCGGATTTTCTATCCCAAAAACCTAAGCTAAAGTTCCTATTTACTGGAGGAAAAGGGGGCGTTGGTAAGACTATCTCGGCAGCAGGCCTTGCTTACAAGTTCTCAGAAGAGGGCAGGAGGACTCTTCTAGTTTCCCTTAACCCTGTTCATTCTCTCTCTAGCTTGTTTGGTCAGGATATCGCCGGTGGTAAGATAAAGCCCGTTGAAGGTGCGTCTAATCTATACGCTTTGGAGGTGGAGATAGAGGATATTGTTGAGAGATACAAGACCAATATATCTAAGAGACTCTCTGAGTTCCTAAAGTGGGCAGATATACCAATGAATCCAAAGCCTTTCATAGATATAGCCACAACTAATCCCGCATTTCAGGAATCAGCTATGTTCGATAAGATGGTAGATGTTATACTCGAGCAAGGCCAAGAATACAATGTCGTGGTATTTGATACTGCTGCCATTGCTAATGCAGCAAGATTAATAGGACTGAGCAAAATTTACGGGCTATGGCTAGAGAGGATGATAGAGAGTAGGAAAGAAGCTCTATCTCTTAGAGTAAAACTCTCTTTTAGAAAGGAAAAGGTGATAGAAGAGATAAAGAAGGATCCTATGATGGCAGATCTTCTTTCTATGCAGGAGAGGTTTACTAAGGTGAAAAATATACTGTTAAATGAGGAGTTAACATCTTTCTTCTTCGTCACCTTACCTCTATCATTACCAATAGCTGTTGTCAAGAGATTCATCAAGATGGTTAGAGGCTTTGATATACCTGTAGGAGGAGTTATAGTGAATCAAATCATTCCTAAGTCAATAGCTTTGTCCACAACAAATGAGTATATAAAGAACAAATATAATGAGCAATTGGGCTATATGAGGGAGATAGGTAGAGATCTAGGACCTTTAGTTCGATCTTACATTCCAGTATATCCAAGCGAGGTAGTGGGTGTTAACATGATCTCTAAAGTTTCAAAAGATATGTTCTCCTGGATCCCCGACTTTCTTGATGAGCTAGATCTCTGAATGCATAGTTTGATCTTCTTTAATTTTTATTTTGTTAATAATAAATTTTGCCTTAGAGGTGAGTCCTTTGGGAATAGCAGTCACCAGAAGCTCAGCACTCATTATAGTCGATGTCCAAAGAGATTTCATGCCAGGAGGCGTCCTCCCGGTTCCAAGTGGATATACCATCATAAAGCCTATTAATACCCTTGTGGTTTCCTTTAAGGATAAGGGATTGCCGATAATACTTACAAGAGATTGGCACCCAACCAATCATATATCTTTCGAGAGTAGAGGAGGACCTTGGCCACCTCATTGTATCAAAAACACCAAGGGAGCTCAGTTTCATCCCGATTTAGAGGTTCCCAAGGAAGCTATAATAGTATCGAAGGCCACAGAGGAAGATATGGAGGCATATTCCGGTTTTCAGGGAACTAGCTTAGATGCAATTCTTAGGGAGAAGAAGATAAAAAGGCTCTTTGTAGGAGGGGTTGCAATAGAATATTGCATTAAAGCTACAGTTTTAGACGCTCTCAAGCTAGGATATGAAGTTATAGTTGTGAAGGAAGCTATAAAGGGTATAGACAAGGGAGAAGAGAGAAAAGCAGAGGAAGAGATGCTAGACAGGGGAGCTATATTTGTAAGTCTAGGGGAAATCAAGCTATAGTAGGGAGCATCCAAAAATCAGAGCATCTCTCTCAGCAATCCGGGGGAGCGGTAGCCTTTAGAATAGGATGCAAGAGGCTGTATATCGATAGAATCTAGGTCTACGGAAGCCATGGACTTACTGAGTTCTAAAGATAGAGTTGCATCTAATATTAGGGGCAAATTTAGATCTGCTGCTATTCTCCTTACTTTATAGTCCATATTAGGCGCGTAACCAGTAGCTATGACCATATCCGCCTTATCATCCCTAATCAACCTGTATGCTTTATCTTGACCCAGTTCAGAAACTTTCCATACCCTCAGACCCATTGAACCGAATATTTCTGCTGCTTCATCTAGTTTAGCTGTATCCTCGCTAGATCCCTTATTACCCACCACAACACCCTTGCGTGGAATTTCATTAGGCGATATAGAAAGCCATGATTTAAGGAGAGCAGCTTCATATTTTTTATCAAGGCTTGCTGCCTCTCCTGTAGACCTCATCTCTACTCCTAAGTATGGATAACATCCTCTAATTTGAGACCAAGAAAACTGGGGAGATTTTATGGAAAAGTGAGACATAAAAGGCTCATAAAATCCATTTATACCTAGAGATCCTTCAAAAATGGCTTTTGCTGATGCTTTTGCTAAATTAACGCCTGAAGACTTGCTAGAGAAGGGCATAGATCTTGATGCTCTGAGATTTAGTTCTAGTACATATGTCTTTTCTCTATCAAGAATAAATTGCAGGTTAAAGGGACCCTTTATCCTTAGAGCCCTAACTAGCTCTAAGGCGATGGATTTCATTCTTTCTGTTGGAATGCCATTGGCTGGAAGAACCATTGTAGAATCTCCTGAGTGGATACCAGCTGGTTCTATATGTTTTATCACGATACCTATCGCGCTTTCTCCATCTCCAACTCCATCTATTTCAGCCTCTTTTCCTCTGATAAACTTCGAGATTACCACACTTCTTCCAGTTGATAGAGAACGCATTAAGGCACTTCTCAAGGAAGAATCGTTGGAGACTATGAACATAGATGTGCCGCTGAGCACATGAGAGGGCCTCACCATTAAGGGATATCCTATCTTCTCAGCGAAATCAAGAGCCTCTTTCATGCTTTTAACTTCTGCCCAAGGAGGCTGATCTATTCCTAGCTCATCTAAAAGTTTAGAGAAGTCTTCTCTGTTCTCAGCGATTTCTACGCTTTTGCCATTCGTTCCAAGCAATCTTACTCCTTCTTTCTCCAAGGGATCTGCCAAATCATTAGCTACTTGTCCACCTAGAAATGCCACGGCTCCCATAGGTCTCTCAAACTTATATATATCAAGAAGCCTCTCTAACGTCAATTCCTCAAAATAGAGTCTATCAACCATATCCCAGTCAGTAGAGACAGTCTCTGGGTTATAATTTACTATGGCTACAGAATCAACGTAATCTTTGGCTGATTTAGCGAATTCTACTACACCCCAATCAAATTCTACTGAGACTCCTATTCTAAATACACCGGCTCCTATTATAATGACCTTAGCATTGGGTCTAATATCATTCTTCCGCCCGCCATATGTAGCATACAGGTAATTCGTTATCGAGGGCCATTCAGCAGCAAGGGTATCTATCTGCTTGAAAGAGGGCCTAATTCCAGAGGATATCCTGATTTTCCTGATCTGATTCTCTTCTAATCCTAGCTTCTTTGCTATCTGATAATCAGAGAAGCCGTATCTCTTTGCAATGTAGATGGAGGGAGGATCCAGCTTAAGATTGCGCCACGTTTTCACAGCCTTCTTTAGTTCTCTTATAAACCAGATATCTATCCCAGAAATCTTAGCTACCTTCTCCTCATCAATACCATAGGAAAGGGCTATTGATGCCCAAGCAGGCCAGTAAGGTTTTTTCTCCTTTAAAGATTTCAATGCTTCATTTATATTCCCTTCCATGGGAAGGCCATCAAAAAGACCCAGCATCCTCATACTTTTCTGCACAGCTTCGGCGAAGTTTCTTCCTATAGCCATAACTTCTCCTATACTCTTCATTTCACTGCCTATTCCCCTTTCTCCCTTTTCGAACTTCTCCAAGTCCCATCTCGGTACCTTAACAACTATATAATCCAAACTAGGCTCGAAGCAGGAGCAGGTAACTCCAGTAACCCTATTTAATATTTCATCGAGTCTATACCCTAGAGCCAGCTTAGCTGCTACATAGGCTAGAGGATATCCTGTGGCCTTACTCGCTAAGGCCGAGGATCTAGACATCCTAGGATTCATCTCTATTGCATAATAGTTTAGCCTGTTAAGAGCGAATTGAACATTTCCCTCCCCAATAAGCCCTACGGCCTCAGCTACCCTGAGAGAGGAACTCCTAAGGAGCTGATATTCCTGATTAGTTAAAGTTTGACATGGAGCAACTACTACAGATTCTCCTGTATGTATTCCCATGGGATCAGCGTTTTCTAGGCAGGCAGGAGCTACTGTGTTGCCATATGAGTCTCTTATCACCTCGAATTCTATCTCCTTCCATCCACCTAGGTATTTCTCCACTAAAGCCTTGCTTATAGAGCTAGATCTCAGCGCCCTCTGTATTAGAGAGTTCATCTCCTCCCTATTCCATGCTATGAACGAGCCTCTGCCTCCTAAGTTATATGATACTCTAACGATTACAGGATAGCCTATATCTTCAGCAGCCTTTACCGCACATTCAAGAGAGGATACATGATAACTCAGAGGCATTGGTATTCCATAGCTTTGAAGGGCCTCTTTGAATTTCTCCCTATTAAGTGCTCTATCTATTGCCTCTGGTTGAGTTCCAAGTACCTTTACTCCATATATATCTAGTATCCCTGACTTCCATAGACTTATTCCAGCATTTAAAGCAGTCTGTCCTCCAAATCCAAGCAATATTCCATCAGGCCTCTCAGTATCTATTATTTTAGCGAGAAATTCCCTTCTTATGGGATGTAGATATACCTTATCAGCTAGATCACCTGTTTGTATCGTGGCTACATTGGGATTCACCAAGATCACTTCTATGCCTTCCTCCTTCAGAGCCTTTATAGCTTGGCTCCCGCTATAGTCGAACTCCGCTGCTTCAGCTATCTTTATTGCCCCAGAGCCTAAGAGGAGAACTTTTCTTACAGATTCCATTTTCCATCCCTTATAGCATCAATAAATAAATCAAAGATCCATGATGTATCCATAGGGCCAGGAGAGGATTCGGGGTGAAATTGCGTGGTGGCTATCGGCAGATATTTATGATAAGCCCCCTCAAGTGTTCCATCGTCTGGGTTTACAAACCATTCAACAAGATCGGCTTCCTTTAAACTCTCCCTTCCAACGGCGAATCCATGATTCTGGCTAGTTATATAGCATCTACCTGTTCTTAGATCCTTGACGGGTTTATTCTGGCCTCTATGACCATATTTCATCTTGAAGGTTTCAGCTCCTAAGCCAAGAGCGATAATCTGGTGACCTAAACATATTCCTAAAGTTACGATACCTTCGGTAGCCATATCTACTGCAATCTTTCCTTGCGATCTTAAAAACTCTGGATTACCGGGGCCATTTCCAAGCAGGAGAGCATCCGGTTCTAAAGACCATATCTCTTCCAGAGAAGAGTAGCAGGGAACTCTGACAACACCAAGCCCTCTTTTTAATAATTCTCTCACTATTCCCAGCTTTAATCCACAGTCAAGTACTACTACTAAAGGCTTGGAGTGACTCTCCCATATAGGACGAGAGGGAGACACTTCCTTAACATAATCAACTTCATCATAAGATGGAGCATCTACTAACTTCCTCCACAGACTTTCTAGATCAGGATTTCTTTCCCACACTCCTAAGGCTCCTTTCATTACCCCAACATTCCTAAGCTCCTTTGTTAAGGCTCTAGTATCTACCCATTGGACTATTGGAACATTATATTCATCGAGCCATTCTTGCAGAGATAGATCTGAGTCCCAATGAGATATATCTGTAAGCTCATGTATCACCAAGCCAGTTACCTGAACCTTATCAGACTCCAAGAGGGATGTGTTCACCCCATAGTTTCCGATAAGTGGGTTTGTCATGACCAATATCTGACCCTTATAGCTAGGATCACTAAGAGATTCAGGATAACCAACCATCCCTGTGGTGAAGACTACCTCACCAAATACAAGGCAGGGTCTACCAGTACTACATCCAAGGTACATTGAACCGTTCTCCAAGATTAAGGTAGAAGGTTTACATTCATATGGGCCGAAGGAAATACATGCGTACCCTCGTTAGCTGGTAATTCTCATTTAAAAAATTAACTAATTTTCTACGTACACCTAATTCATCAAGGAGTAGAGATCATCATTTGCATTCAAGCTGCTGGCTACTTCAGATGTTGCAATGGCTTTTCCTCACCGAACTCTCGGTATCTGTAATCTGTAGAATGAATTCCCTATGATTATGACCGTCTTTCAATGCTTCTCTTCCTTCCTTTTCATTCGACTTAGATGATAACCTCTCTTAACGAAGAGTTTCCCTGACGAGGTGAGGCTAGAGAGCCTTATGATATAGAAGATTGAGATGCAAACTATTTTTTTAGCAAAACTCTTTCATTCTTCAATTATTAGATAAAATTAAACCTACCATCACAATTTATTTACTGAATTGCTCTACAGCGACCTAGTTGAGATAACTGTTCTATGGCTCCCTTGTAAACCTTCACCGCCAGTTCAAGTTCATTTATGCTTATAATCTCCTCATTCGTGTGAGCTAACCTACTGTCACCAGGGCCATAGGCAGCTATACTTCTCACAGCTTTGTAGAGCCTGTTCATATCGCTAGAGCCATACTTCTTCAGAAGCTTAGGTCTTCTCTCTAGCTTCAGGATGGATCTTATAAGAGATCTAGGAACCGGATCGCTGGGCCTCACAGTTGTGGGAGGAATCATCCACTTTACTTCGACGAGGCATCTATCTAAGAGCCTAGATCTTATCTCTTCTACAACATCGGCTGGATCTATGCTTGGAGACACCCTGAGGTCTATTGTGGCTGATGCATGTCTTGGCAGCACATTAAATGCTTCCCCCCCTTTTATGATAGTAACAGCCGCACTAGGTTCCTCATATTTCGTACCAGGAGCGATTTCCTTTACCTTTAGGATAGAGTCTATAAGCTTATCCACTGCGGATACTCCAGGGGATGATGAGTGACCTCCCCCAGCTTGACATCTAATTTCAAGATGAGCTCCTCCCCTATAAGCTATTATAACCCCTATCGTGTTAGAGGGTTCTCCTATTATTATATAGGGAGGAAGTTTCCCTTTGAGGAGATGCCTAGCTCCCCTGCTATCTCCTTCCTCACCTACTAGGGCTGCGACAGTGACAGGATCCTTTGATAGAGAGGCTGCCACAAGCATTGCGGATAGAGGTCCTTTAGCGTCTACGGCTCCCCTGCCAGTTATCATCCCGCCACTTCGCTTAACCGGGAGCTCGCCAGGGACTGTATCGTAGTGGCCTACTAACCAGATGTTACTCTCATCTCCCTTGCTAGCCAGCACATTACCAGCGTCATCTACCTTCACTTTCAATCCCAGCTCCTCAGCAATATCTACCAAAATACCCTGGGCATTTTCCTCATGACCTGTAGGACTATAAGCTTTTAGAAGGCTAAATAATACCTTATCTACCTTACTCATTTCTTAAAACACCCTCAGTCTCTTCCAACAGAGTATTTATGTCTTCATCCGTTATCATGTATGGAGGAAGAAATCTGAGTACCGTCCCCCCCGCCCTTAATGCCAAAATGCCTCTATTCTGAAGATCCTTCAGTATAGGGCCCACATCTATCCTGAGCTCGACTCCTATCATTAAGCCTTCTCCTCTAATTTCCCTTACTAGCTTCGATTTAACATCTTTAAGTCCTTTTATCAGTTTTTCGCCTTGTCTAGCCGCTCTTGATGGAATATCTTTCTCTAGGAATGTTTTTATACCTCCATAAAGCGCGGCGCAGGCTAGGGGGTTTCCTCCATGGGTTGATCCATGCTCTGCCCCCTTAAGGCCTTCAATCACCCAATTCCTTGCTGCCACAAAGCTAACTGGAAAGCCTCCACCTATGCTTTTTCCAGCAGTCATTATATCGGGCTCGACACCTCTAGATTGGTGGGCCCAAGCAATTCCTGTCCTACCGAAACCGCTTTGAACCTCATCCAGTATAAGCGCGGCTCCATGCTCATCACATGCCTTCCTAATCTCCCTCAGGAATTCTGAGGTTGAAGGCCTGATGCCCCCCTCTCCTTGAACAGGTTCTGCTACTACAGCTGCTGTCTTCTCATCTATTAGATCAGCAGATCTTAGATCGTTGAATCTACCAAACTTTACATCCAGCAGAGGATATCCCTCTCTATATCTTGGATTCCAAGTGATGGATAAGGAGCCTAAGGTTCTCCCATGAAAGCTTCTCATGAATGCCACTACATTTCTTCTTCCAGTTGCCTTGAAAGAAAGCTTTAATGCAAGTTCGACGGCTTCTGTCCCGCTGTTCTGGAAGTAAACTTCAGTTAAATTGTATGGAAGTATTTTATTCAGGTAGGAGAGACATCTCTCCATGGGATCGCTGGAGAAGCTAGGAGTAGCTACCATTATATGATTGAGTTGTTCCTTCAAAGCCTGAACAATTTCCGGCGGTCTGTGCCCCAAGAAGGCAACTCCATGTCCTGTGTGAGCATCTAAATATTGCCTACCTTGGGAATCCCATACGTATTGCCTTTCCCCTCTAACCAGCTTCAGACCCCTATTTCCATAGAAAGAGATGAGAGATACCATGTTAACCCACCGCATAGCTCACCATTTCTCTAGCTATGTCCATATTCGTCACTCTAGCTGCGTTTTTGAATTCCGTCACAGCATTCACTTCTATTACTATTAGTCCTCTTCTCTCATCTTCTGCTAGATCTATGCCCAGAAATCCACCTCCCACAGCCTTAGCTGCTCTTATAACCAGACTAGCTAGCTCTTCTGTATATTCAGCTGGCTCTGCTCTCGCTCCTCTAGCTGTATTAGTAACCCAATGATCCGAGACTCTATAGATCGCTGTAATGAATCTGTTCTCAGTTCCATATGCTCTTATATCTCTACCTGGTTTCCTTATAAACTCCTGAATATAGTGAATCCTGTAATAAGGAGAGGGTATAGCTTCTCTATGCTCTAAGATGGTTCTGAGTTCCTCCTTATCCTGAGCCAATGAGACAAGCCTCCCCCAGCTTCCATTCACTGGCTTAACCACAACAGGATATCCTATCTCCTCAGCAGCTTCCATGGCTCCCTCAAGAGAGAATGCCACTACAGTCTTAGGAGTGGGTATTCCAGCTTGAGATAGCCTAACTGATGTTACCAACTTATTTCCACAGGTAGAGATTACTTCGGGTGCATTAACAACCTTGATACCCAGTGAGGAGAGAGCAGTTGCGGATGCATGAGCTTTGGCGGTACTTATTGCCCTTATAATCGCTACATCAGCAAATGGATTCCCCCAGCCGATAGAAAGGAAATTGGAGTTTAGATGAATTGGAACTGCTTCATGACCTGATCCCTCTATTGCCCTCATTATCTGCCTCTCTTCCTCTCTCATCCTCTCATATATTAGGGCTACTCTCATTCTCCCCAATCCTCTCCTATCTCCTCCGCTTCTCTGAGGAAGAACGTGCCATTCTGCTCATAGACCTCTAGAGTAGCGCCGCAGGAGGGACATTCGACCAACTCTCCTGCCATAACGTCTTCAGGCAGTTTAACTGGAGATCCGCAGATCGGGCATTTTACTTCCATGCTATCGCACCAAACTATACGAACACCCCATAATATAAATGTTATTCTCGTACTCTATAGTATAAATATAGAAAATATGAAGAAAGATATTACACAGGAGAGATCCAAGTTCCATTCCCCTTTAGCGCATTAGTAATAGGTTCGTTTCCCAACCCACTTGCTATTACAACCTTGATGCCCAATCTAGATACCTCAGCAGCCATCAATAGTTTGCGATTCATTCCAGCCCCAAGCTTAGGAGCCAGCTCTCCCGCCTTCTCAGAAGAGAGCTTCTTTATTACCTTCCCTTCCCAGAGAACACCATTCACATCAGAGAGGAGGATTAGATAGGATGGCTTAATGGCTAAAGCCAGCCTGGAAGCTGCTTGATCTCCATCGACATTCAGCATCTCTCCTTCAGTACTTATGGCTAGGGGAGCCATTACTATATTATAGCCATTTCCAATGAGTAGACTTAGGTGGGAGGTTCTTACTTCCTCTATTTTTCCGGTATAACCGCCTGGTATCATTCTTCTCCTTCCCTTTTCCATCACGATTATCCTCTTCTTTCTCTTAGCTATGAGTGTCAATCCATCAACTCCAGAGATCCCTATAGCTAGAACCCCTAGATTAAGAAGCTGAGAGACAAGTTCCTTATTCACTTTACCAGCTATAACCATGGTGAAGACCTCAAGTTCCCTTGCATCAGTGTACCTGCTCCTGATTCCTGAAGATGAGACCACTATTCGTGGCTCTACCCCCATTCTCCTCGAGTATTCGCTGACCAGATCGCCCCCACCATGGACTAGAATGAAAGGCTGGTGTCTCCTCAGATCCTCTGCTATGGACTTGAAATTAGATAGAGTTCTTCCTCCAGCTTTGACTATTATCATGCGACCACCAAATCAGCTTAAACTGGATTTATAGGAGGAAGTTTCAATCCTAAAGTCTCTTCTACTCCAGCCATGAGATTAAGAGATTGTATCGCCTGTCCCGCAGCTCCTTTCATCAAATTGTCTATGGCAGCGAAACCTGTTATTCTTGGAAGGGAGGGATCTGATGAGAAGCCTAAGTCAGCAAAGTTGCTTCCGATAACATTCTTGACGTTAGGATAGATGCCTTTTTGCATCACCCTTATGAAGGGCTCTCCAGCATAGAACCTAGCGAATGCTTTCCATAGTTCCAATTCGCTCACCTCCATTTGTACATGGGCGCTTGCAAATGCGCCTCTCACTGATCCAACGGAATGAGGGACTATACTAACTTTTACTTCATCCTTAACTAGTTCTGATAGCTCTTGATAAGCTTCTACTTGATGTCTATGACCAGATGCAGAATATGGCCTTATTACACCGCTCCTTTCTGGATGATGAGAACTTTTAGAAGGGTTTGATCCAGCTTCGCTGCTTCCGACCTTCACATCAGCTAGGATCTTTCTGGCACCTAGCTTAACCAGCGGGGCTGAAGCTAGTATGGTGGCAGTAGAATTGCATCCGGGGGAGGCTACGAGCCTTGCTCCCTTTATCTCTTCCCTGTGAAGCTCAGGAAGACCGTAAACTGCCTCCTTTAATAGTTCGGGATGAGGGTGATTCCATCCATACCACCTCTTGTAGAGAGATGGATCCTTTAACCTGAAGTCCGCACCTAGATCTACAATTTTAACTCCCCTATCAAGCAAAGAGGGCACTATATCCTTAGAGAGACCATGAGGAAGGGCTAGAAGAACATAGTCATAATCTTTGTTCATCGCCTCCTCAATCGTCGAGAACTTCAGGAAAAGCAGCCCTTTAAGGTGAGGATGGGCAATATAGATCGGCTTGCTTGCATATTTCCTTGAAGTAGCTGCTGCTATGCTAAAGCTAGGATGGGAGATTAGTATTCTAAGAAGTTCCCCTCCAGTATAGCCAGAAGCCCCGAATACTGCGACACTCATGATCTCAGCATCCTCATAATATATAAAGCTATTTCTCTTGGTACATTTATCCCAGTAGCCCTCATAAATCCCTTAAACTCAGGAATACCATTAACTTCATTTACTAGAATCCCCTCATTAGCAAGTAGATCCACCGCCACGAACTCACCCTCTATAGCTTCCGCAGCTTTTATGGATAGTTCCTCCATTAAAGGAGTAGCCTTCACACTTCTGACCTTTGCTCCCAATGCTACATTGCTCTTCCAACCATTGGAAGCAATTCTCTCCATACAACCTAGAAGCTTTCCACCGAGCACTAGGCACCTCAGATCCTTCCCACCTGTATCCACGTACTCCTGTATCAAATGTCCCTTCATGCTACTTGACATCATCTCCCTAGCAAGGGCAATCTGTTCCATCATATTATGGTTCCTGACTAAGGAAATCATCCTTCCCCAGCTTCCTAAAGGTGGTTTATCAACAGCTACACTATTGAAGAAATTATATGCCTTAATCGCTGCCTCCTTCCCCAAGGCGAGGAAGCTTTTAGGTATAGGTATACCTGACCTTGAAAGGGCAGCATATGTAAGTACTTTATCTCCACATACTAGAATAGACTTACTTTCATTAATCACATAAGAGCCCATTGATTCCAGCACAGCGGAAGCTCTTGCACCCCTGAACATGCCAATAGTTCTTATGAGGGATAATTCAGGAGCATGAATTCCATTTATAGGCAAAGGAACCGATGTTACATTCATTAGATTAATGCGAAGATTATTCTCTCTTAAAGAATTATAAATAAGCTTTTCCTCTAGCCTAGGATGATCAATAACCAAGAGAATGGAATTCTCCGTTCCAAGAACATCACAGCTCCATTATCAATGGAGCTTATAAAAACATTTCCATTTCTTTTAAGATATTGAGTCTCAAATGCATGCTCTAGTTACTATCTACTTAGGTATTTCTTCACACTACAGTTTAGCTTTATTATAGAAATGCTATTTTCAAGGGATTATAGTAATAGCGCTAGAAGATAATTAGTTAAGTATGTAGGACAGTCTGCGACTTGAGATTTACTAAATATAGTTAGGAGATCTCCGCTTCATCCTCATCCAAGCCATGCCATATAATTTTATATCCTAAGGCTAAAGCTAGTGGAATGGCGGCCTCCTCAGGTAGGTTTACGCTCCTTAACATGGACTTGAAGTCTTTTACCTTTCTAGGAATATTTTTCTCTCTAAATAGATTTATTAGATCCTGTTTCACAGCATGATCCCCAGATATTATATACTCTTTCAATGAGATAGCCTTTTTGAGCTGGTCTAATGTAAATCCCTCTGCTTTAGCTAGTTTCCTTAGATCCACTACCGTACCTTTAAGCTCGTCATCTGATATCTTTGCTATTGAAGATATTAACTTCTCCTCCAGCTCTTTTAACTTTTTAAAGAGAGCGACTCTATCTATCCTGTTCCCTTCTATGTAAAAGATATCTTTAGGGATACTTTCTATTCTTGAGCATAATAAATCTTTTCTAGCTAGGATAAGCATCGATTCCTTGAGAAGGGAGAGTTTCCTTATTTTCTTCTCGACGTACTCAGGAGTCCAGAAGCCCATGATCTCCACATAGATCTTAGCAGCGCCCTTCAGAAGTAGAAAATCGGGTATCATTATAGATTTGCCTACTACTAGAGGTTCTGGCTCTCTAATGGCTTTCCAACCCCCTGCCTCTGCTATAGATGCGAATCTCCTCTCTAAAGAACTATCATACTTAGGCTCACTCGGCTCCTTCGACGGAAATAGGTATCTAAACTTGGAGTCCACCAAGAGAGTCAGTATTCTCCTATTTCTAGAGATCTTGGATCTGATCTTCCAATGAGACATTAATACCACATAGGGAATTAATCTTGCAATGGATGTGCCATACCTTGTGGTCATCTTGAGGATGGATACAGGTCCGCTCACCTCTACTATTATTTTACCTTCCTTCTTCTCGGCGGCGTACATGAGTCCAAACCTCTTTAAGCTCCTAAGTAAGTTCTTGATCTCCCATCCCGATACTTTAGCTTCTATTCTTAGGTCAAGCGCCTTGAAGAGAGCAGTTTGGAGGAGAGATAAGTTGTATTCCTTAAGGAGATTCTCTGGAGAATAGTTAAGTCCCCCAACAAGTACCTGTAACTTATCTGAGTCAGCCCAGAGGCTCTTCTCCAACTCTTCCCTCTCTATACCCAGCTCCTTTGTCGCTTCATTGAGAGCATCATCCCTAAGTTCCTCAGGAACAAATCCTCCATATTTAATATTAACAAGTCTGAACACAACTTCCCTTGCTCTTTCAGGCTCAACGATGGTATTAGGCCTTTTAAACCTACTAGTTCTCTCTAGTAATATAGTTAGGCCCCTAACAAGCTTATAATCAATTCCAGTAGATTCATATATCTCCTCTATCTCCTCAACCCTCTCTTGTATCTCACTTAGCTTAACACCTGCCTTAAAAACTCTAATCAGATCTCTAGCTAGCTGAAGCTCCTCATCCGAGCCCCTCGCCCATATGGGGTAGATGATGCCCTTGCTTATCCTCACCCTTAGAAGCTGAGAGGGGAGCATTATCTCAATCCCTTCCTTCTTCTACTGGATATCCTAACCTCAGACGTTCCTTTAGATACTACTTCATAGAGAACTGCTCTTTTACCTTCTCTCTTCCTTAGTATTCTTCCTAATCTCTGAATAAACTCCCTTCTACTTCCAGTTCCTCCTAATATTATACCGACTCTGGCATCTGGCACGTCTAACCCTTCATCCAATACCTTTGAAGTGACTATCTTCATAACAGATCCTATCTTGAAGGCATCCAATATTTTCTCCCTCTCTCTTCTACTTGTCCTGTGAGTTATTAGAGGTATCAGAAATCTTTTGCTTATTTCCTCGGCCATCTCATTGTATTCCGTGAATATTATCACTTTATCTTCTCTATGGCTCTCTAAAAGATCTTGAAGAACCTGAAACTTTGCTTTTGAGTTTATAGCTATTTTCCTAGCTTCATTCCAGGATAAAAGAGCCTTCCTAGCATGAATATTCCTACTGCTCCTCATTACAAGTTTTCTGAAGTCTTCTAAGGATCTCATCGAGATACCTGCTTTCTTTAGAGATTCTTTGTATTCTCTCAAGAAGCGCTCATACTTCTTCCTCTCATCATCCAGTAGATCTACCTTGAGCCTGATTGCATCAAACTCTGATAGATGCTCGCCAGCCAGCTCCTTTGGAGCTAATTGATAGATAATCCCACCAACCAATGGAAAAAGGAGTCTATGCCTTCCATCTTCCCTCTCCAAGGTAGCAGTTAGGCCCATTCTATAAGGGGAGGCTGATAGCTCTGCTATCTCTATATAGCTCTCTGCAGCTAAATGGTGCACCTCATCAAATATAATAAATTGAAACCTATTCCCTAACTCAGCAGCTCTCAGATAGGCTGAATCATAGGTAATTACTGTTATGGGATCAAGGTGCTCCTTACCACCTCCTATGATACCGACTTCAATGCTGCAAAGGGATTGTATGGTCTCTCTCCACTGATTTAAGAGGGGGAGCGTTGGCACTACAATCAGAGTAGGTTCCTTTAGAACTTCCATGGCCTTCAGAGCGATGTAGGTCTTACCAGCGCCTGTTGGAAGGGCTATTATCCCTCTCTTGCTCTTGAGCCATGAACCGAGTGCATCGTCTTGGAAGGGTTTAAGCTCAACTACTTTTCTCAGCTTAGGAGAAGGTAATAGATCCATGACCTCATCAATGGCCTGGGGAATCAGTTCTTTAATCTCCCTGTACTTATAGGCCATCGCTCTCAGCTTTCCCATTCCAGGATCCCATTTACAATAAGGCAGCCTCTTAGCTCCCTCAATCAGCAAAGTGCCTCTATCATAGCTCATTCTGAGAACTACTATCTCACCAACTAATGTGACTAGTTAAAATGAAAAATATTCGCAGCTCTCGAAGGGAATCTTTGGGTAACTTTTTAATAAAAATCGGATTTTTTGAGTAGGTGTTGTCATGCCTAGGAGAAGGTTAAGTTATCCAATTGAAGCTATTGAGGGGGTAGGGGGAGCTTATTCAAAGAAGCTCAAAGGAATAGGGATTAAGACAATTAATGATCTACTGAAGCTAGCATCTAAGAGATCAGAAAGAAGAAAACTAGCTAAGAGCCTAGGAATATCCGAGAAGAGGATCTTAGGTTGGATAAACAGAGCAGACCTATTCAGAATTCCAGGAGTAGGAGAGGAGTATTCTAGTCTGCTAGAGCAAGTTGGCGTTGATACAGTTGCAGAACTATCAAAGAGAAGCCCAGACAATTTGTATGAAGCTCTTCTAAAGATAAATGAGAAAAAGAAGCTAGTAAGAAGGCTTCCTACCAAAAACCAGGTAGCTGGCTGGATAAGATCTGCGAAAAAATTAAAGAGGATAATAGAATACTAAATTTCATTATTTCTCTATAATTTTCCATTTAATTATCATATTCTAGTTACTTTAGTAAGATAAGATATGTCTATCATATTATCTCAGATTAAAGGAATAGGATGAGCCATTTATCTTACTTGAACTGATCGAGGCAAGCCTTTTGGTCTGGAAGGTAGAATTCAAGGTCAATAAGTTTTCGCTTAGGACGACGATTAAAGTTAGGGAAATGAAAGCTTATAAGTCCCCCCAAGGTCACCACAAACCAATTGCTCTAGTTCCATTCTTCTTTATATAGTACTCAACGCTTCTCATAAGTCCTAATGCAAATAGAACCATCGCTGATGATTCAGCTATTGATATCAGAAAAGCTTCGCTGAGGAGGATCGATTGCTCTGCCCCTACCGCAACTTTCATGAGATATACGGGAGCTATATAAGGTATTAAGAGGTAGGGAATCCTGATCCGAGATGGCAACATGCTTATTGGAATTATGAGAATCCCTATAATACCAAAGTTTAGTATCTCTAAGAACTGCTGAGATACACTAGTCCTCATAGATGCGGCAGAGATGGAGAGAGCATATGATAAGCTTTCTATTATCAGAAAAGTGAACCCGACAACTATAAGGATGGGATCCTTAAACGTCATCAAATCCTTACCAAAAATATCACCTAGAAAATAGCCCATAACTATAATTATGACAAATGATATTGTCGTCCCTGTCAGGACCCTACCAACTATTGCTGTAAAGGGAGATGTATTTCTGATTATGTGCTCTTCCACCATACCCATCATTATAAAGAAATTCGTCCATCCACCTATGAGAGAGGTGAAGCTAGATATTATCGTCCAAGCTGCTATTGTCCAGTAAGCAAGCCTGAGAGCTGTTGTTAGATGGTCTGGTGGTACAAATAGTAGGATACCAAGTATGAAGAGAAGTATCCAGAGAGTTTGGGATAGTATCATGTTAAGGAAGCCCATCCCATATCTCCACAACCTGATCGTGTGGAGGATTATTATCGCCTTTATCTTAGCCATCATTTCATACGACACCTTTCTTCAGAGCTTTCTTCTCAGCCTTTCCAAGGGCTGAGTAGGAGGCTAAGTTGTAAAGCAGGGACATCCCCAGAAGTATTGCTATGAGAAAGGTAATCTCCGCCAGCTTAGGAGCTCCTATCAGGGATGCAAGCCTCGCCAGCTCAAAGGTATAGGTTGTAGGTATGAGACCTGAAAGTATCCTAGCCCAAGCTGGGAATAGATAAGCTGGGTAGAACGCGCCGGAAAGAATGAGCACTATAGGATTTAGCCAGCTAAGGATATTGCTCTCTTCCTTTAGAGTCAGGAGATATGAGCCGAATATCGCAGAAAAGCCGAGTAAGGGTAGCATTCCTATCACAATAGCTAAAGTTATTATGAGGACATCTTGAATACCTCCTAAGATCCCTTCTCTCCAGATAAGCAGAGGAACAAACTCTGTAAGGTGTATAGAAGACCAGAGAAGGTATCTAGGGACATATGACATGACTAGGGTAGTAGATGTTCTGTAAGGAGCTAGAAGCATGTATGGAAGGGTTCCTGACCACCTATGAGTTAAGACGGCTCCTCCAACTTCCCACATAACGGACATCGATTCCATGGCTATGAGAGTAGATGCAACGAAGAAAACAATGGGGTCGGCATTTACCTTGACATTTGATTTGAAAGTCTGAGTTGAGCCAAAGATGAATCCCATCCCCAGCATTAGGGTCAGTAGGATATATGGCCAAGTGAGGAAGGATATCAGTTCAGCTCTATTGTTCTTGAAGAAATATATATCTAGAGTAACACCTGATTTCAGAAGGTTCAGGATGCTCATTCTGCCCCTCCTTCAGTCAATTCTATGAAAACATCCTCCAGAGTTGGTTCCTTGACCTCTACCCTTCTTACATGGACCCCTAAGCTATAGAGCGATTCTAAAATCTCCTGCGTCACTATCCCCCTTTCATCTGGCCTTAAAACCACCTTTATCCTCACGTTCTTCTCTCTAGGCTGTATTTCCACATCCCTACCGAGAACCAACCTCAGATCATCAGTGATTTTTCTCAGGCTAGCCCTAGCTGGAAGTATAGCGCTTATCTCCAATGTTATATTACATAAAACAGATCTCTTAAGCCCTTCTACTCTATCAAGTGCTATTATTTTTCCTTTATTTATTATAGCAAGTCTATCGCAGACTATCTCAGCCTCAAACATATTATGCGTCGTTATTAAGACAGTCTTGCCTTCATTATGAGATATCCTTGCAAGTAATTCCCTTAAAAGCCTAGCAGATGGGGGATCCAGACCGAGGGTAGGCTCGTCTAGGATCAATAAATCTGGATCTGTAAGCATCGCTCGAGCGACACTGAGCCTTGCCTTCATTCCTAAGGAGTATTCTTCATAGAGTTTATCCGAGGAGCCGAGTTCCTCGAGCCCAACTACCTTAAGCATTCTCTGGACCCTCTGCTTTAGATCGGAACTGCTCAGTCCATAGAGCATTCCGAAGTATGTAAGGTTCTCCCTGCCAGTCAACTTCCAGAAAAATCCCTTCTCCACGCTGAGCGATACCCCTATCCTCTTTCTAACTTCAGTGGCTTCTTTTACGACATCATAGCCAAGAACCTTAGCCTTTCCTGAATCTGGAAGGAGAAGCGTACTTAGGATCTTAACTGTCGTCGTCTTGCCAGCACCGTTCGGTCCTAAGAGTCCAAATACCTCTCCCTTTCTAATAGTGAAAGATACTCCTCTGAGAGCTTCCACTATCTTCTTTTCCCTCTTAGTTATGCCTTTCCTTAGAAAAGTCTCATATCTCTTCACTAGGTTCTCGGCTACGACGACTTCACCCTCCATAAAAACACCTTAAGGCCCCCTACACGTAGGTTTGCTGTAAAGAAATTTAAACCTCTTGACCCAATATGATCAAGAAGTGGGCATTAATGAAAGGCGAGCAGCATTTGGATAAGTACTCCGCAATAGTGTGGCCACTACTATCCCAGATAATATCTGCTGCAGTAGTACTGAGTATAAGGCCAACGCCGCAAATAGAACTAGGTATAGAGGAATCTGCAGGTCTATCTCTTTTTTACGTCTTAATAGTCCTTGTTACTGCCTCCTTGATATTATTACTTATTAGAAAGGGGATGTTCAGCATAATAAGGCTGCTTACAATTACCTTCTTCGCATATTCATCTTTCATAGCAATAGATAATCTCCTCTATTCATTACAGGTCCATTGGTCTATAGAGCTGATGGTAGCAGTAATTATAACCTGGTTAAGCTTGAGGAGAGATATCTGGGGAAACATGGCCAAGTCTTTTTTGGCTGCATCTCTAGCCTACCTATTCGTCTACTTCTTCAATGATCTCTTTATCTATTTCTTATTGGCAGGTCTTGCTTTCTACGATGCATACTCGGTATTTAAGGGGCCACTAAGCAAGCTTTTGATGGTATCCAAAGGAAAGAGCGATCCTCTTGAGCCTCTGATGGTATTTCATGGAGACATTTCAATGGGGCTAGGTGATGTATTTTGCTACTCCATGGCTTCTGCTTCTTCTCTCAGGTCTTTGAAAATTCCTCTTGCATTCTTACCAATTGTTATTCTTAATATAGGTATTCTAATAACTATATGGCTCCTGTATAGAGCTAAAAGATCTCTTCCTGGGCTAACTATACCTATAATTCTCTGGCTTGCTGCTCAGCTGACTTTCCATGGTATTAGATGAGCTGAAAGCATCATTAAATTCCGGTAATCCTTTCTCTCCTAGATGGATACTATAGTGTTAGGGAAGGAAGTAGAAACAGGCAAGGACTTCAAGCTCAAGGTTCCTGAGCTTGTAACTGGAAGGACAGCCATAATAGCTAAAACTGGCTACGGAAAGTCTTGGACCATCAGGAGGATAGTAGAGCAGTTGCTGGACACAGGTTATCCCGTTGGGATAATAGATCCTGAGGGAGAGCATTCTTCTCTAGCAGAGATATTCGACTTGCTTATTATAGCGCCAGATGGAGATGTGGATCTCACTAGGGTATCTCCTACGAGGCTAGCTCAGGTTGCTGTAAGAGGGGTGAGCTTCATACTTGATCTATCTAAGTACGATCCAGATATCTCCTCGGAGCTTACTATCAGCACTCTAGAAGCATTAATGAATATGAAGGGCAATGGTGGTTTCCTAGTAGTGGTAGATGAAGCTAAGGTGTTGGCCCCTGAGAGGGGAGTTGGGAGTACCCTGGGGAAGCATGCTTTATTTACTACGACGTGGCTCAATGCTTTAGCGACTAGAGGAAGGAAAAGGGGGTTAGGCCTTCTCTTCTCAACCCAAAGGCCCCAGCTCGTATCTAAAACCCTACTTAGCCAAGCAGAGAACAAGATAATCTTGAGAGTTGAATATAGTCGGGATCTATCAGCAATAGTCGAATTCCTCGGCCTTAGCAAGAGAGTGGCTAGAAAGATCACTAGATTGGATAGAGGAGTAGCTTACGTGGAGGGTCCATTCGCTGATAGATCTAGCTTCGTTAGAGTAGGAGAAGTCAGAAGTGCTCATCTTGGCTCCACTCCGAGCCCTAAGCCCAGACCTCCCCCTAGCCTGAAGGAAGTAGTGAGCTTTCTTTCGATGGGTGAACTTGAATCGTTAAATGATGAGGAGAGGGAGGTAGAGCTTGAAAGAGCTGAGGAAAGAAGGAAAGGAAAAGTAGGAGAGACTAGTATTAAAGCGAAAGAGAAAAGTGGTTTCAATAGGAAGGGAAGGAAGATAGATATTAGATCCCCGGAGATATTCTCACTACCTCCTCAAAGCCTAAGCTCAAAGATAGCTGAAGATTTGGTAAAGAGAAGGAACGAAATGAGGTCCTTGGTTAGTACCTTGGAAGACAGGAAAGGAGAAATGAAGGAACATGTTTACCAGCTATTGCTCAAGGAATATGAGAGGGAAATGAGTCATCTAGAGGATAGCCTTGAACCTTACAGGGAGGAAGCTAGAGAGGCTATTCTGGTGCTGGAAGCCGCCATAGAGGATAGAAAGAATATGATCGCCGCCCTTAATAGAAGCAAAAGCTTCCTTAAGAAATTATGCAATAAACTGAAAATTTATAAGCTAAAAAGAGAGATAAGAGATCTAGAAAGAAGATTGAATAAGACAAAACGCCTCCTGAGTAATTTAAGATGATCCCGAGGTTTAGATTATGAGAAGGATATTTTAGAGGATCGAAAAAACGAATCCTCAAATAGATAAATTTCTCAGGAGAAACAACGTATTGGCTGTGGTTGGGGTATCTAGAGATTGTGAGAGTGGAGGTATGAGTTATGTTCTTTTTCAAGGAATATTACAGGAGAGTATACACATTAATTCAAATGCAAGTGAAATCGATGGAGATAAAGCTTATCTTAATCTATCGCGCGATTTAATGCTATATGTTATACCAGCAATAAGTTAACAGAACCTTGATAAGTAAAGTTTATATTCAGCAGAAGTATGCTTTCAAAACCTCTATAGGGTGGGATTGTTGATCCAACTAGAAGATCTTTGAATGGACGAGTCGTAGATGCTATATCCTCTCTTTTGATAGAATTAGGTGTTCATACCTTAGTGGGTGTGATTGGTGGCTCCATAATGCCCCTCTATGATGCGCTTTATCCCTACAGAGACGAGATGGAGATTATAATGTTCAAGCATGAGCAAGGGGCGGCTCATGCAGCTGATGCCTATGGCAGAGTTGCGAGGAAGCCTGGCGTAATGGTAGCTACTTCGGGGCCTGGAGCTACAAACCTCGTCACCGGCATAGCAAATGCCTATATGGATTCCTCTCCGGTTATGGCCCTTACAGGGCAAGTTGCCACGGAAGTGTTTGGAAGAGATGCATTCCAGGAGACAGATATCTTCGGTGTTATAGCGCCAATAACTAAGTTTGTGTATCAAGTGAAGGATCCAAAAGAGACCATTCCAGCAGTAGCGGCAGCTTATAAGATGGCATTGATAGGGAGGCCTGGGCCTACTCTTGTAGACCTACCAAGGAATATTCAAGTTGCTGAGGCTAAGGATCAGAAGAGGAAGATTCTTCCACTCAACTTCAGGAGATACCTCTTACCAGATCCAAAAATCGAAGATATAAGAAAAGCTGCTAGTCTGATAGTAGAGGCAGAGAGGCCAGTTATATTGGTTGGTGGAGGTGTTTACTGGTCAAAAGCATCAGATAAGGTACTAAAATTGGCTGAATACATCCTCGCCCCAATAGTGACGACTCTTCCAGGAAAGAACTCCGTTCCCTTCAATCATCCACTTGTTATGGGACCAGCGGGAATGCATGGTAGGGCAGAGGCTGATGCTGCATTAGCGAATGCTGATGTCGTTCTTGCTGTCGGAACGAGGTTCTCAGATAGAACAGTAGGAAGATTCGATGAGATGAGGGAGAAGAAAGTTATTCATATAGATATAGATGCGAGTGAGCTTGGCAAAAACATCCCAACAGAGGTTGCAATAAGGGGAGATGCTAAAACTGCACTAGAAATGCTCCTTAATGAGATAAAAACTGTGGAAACTAAGGAAAGGGATAAATTTCTGTCTTGGCTCAGATACATAAGGGAAGAGTTTGAAAGATCCTTGAAAGAGTGGGAAAACAGTTTTAAAGGCCTTGCTCCATGGAGAGTATTAAAAACATTGAGGAAGTTCCTTCCTAGCAACTCAATAGCAGTAACAGGTGTTGGAAGCCATCAGATGTGGTCCGAGATTCATTGGAATGTGCTCTTCCCTGGAACATTCATAACATCGGCTGGTTTAGGAACTATGGGATTCGGTATACCAGCAGCCTTGGGAGCTAAGCTAGCAGCTAGAGATAGGCAGGTGGTATGCATAGATGGTGATGGAAGTTTTCAGATGACCTTAAACAATCTATCTCTGATTAGAGATTATGACCTTCCATTTATAGAAGTGATATTCGATAATAGAGCCTTAATGCTGGTCAAGCAGTGGCAGATATACCTTTATGAGAGAAGGATCATAGCAACTGAATTCTCAAATAATCCTGACTTCGCCAAGATATCGAATGCCTATAACATAGAGTTCTCGAGACCTGAAAGCTATGAAGATATAAAGAAATCCGTGGAATGGGCCGTTAGGAACAGAGAACCTCTCATACTTGATATAACATTGGACAATGAGAAGGACATTGTTTTGCCATGGGTTCAGCCTGGAAAATGGCTTACAGATGCCATACTTCCACCTAGCATGGAGATTGATCTGAAATGGAGGTAGTATCATGAGAGCAGAGATAAGGCTTGAGATGAGGATATTTGGCGGCCTTGATCAGCTTTCTAGGGTCATTAACATAACTAGAAGGGGCAGGGTCTCTTATAGGAATATAGAAGTAAAATTTGAAGACGGTGAAGTCAAAGCTGCAATCGATATGAAAGGAAAAGCCAAGGAAATAGAGTGGCTTATAAAGAAAATGGCTACATTACCAGAAGTAATCTCTATTGAGACACGTGCTAGAACTGTAGAGCTCGAAGATCCCCTGACTGAGATTTTTCTTCCTTAAGTTTGATGAGGTGTTTTCCTATGGCGAAGGTGTATTTAGATAAAGATGTTAGTTTAGAGCCCCTAGAGGGCAAGACTCTAGCTGTAGCCGGGTATGGAATACAAGGAAGGGCTCAGGCCCTGAATTTGAGGGATAGCGGACTTAATGTAATAGTAGGAGTGAGAAAGGGAAAATCTTGGGATCTAGCTGAGAAGGAAGGTTTCAAAGTATATAGCGTCGGAGATGCTGTAGCTGAAGCAGATGCCGTTCTCTATCTACTGCCAGATATGGCTCAACCTGATGTATGGGCTAGGGAGGTGGAGCCTAACTTGAAGGAAGGAGCAGTAGTTAACTTTGCGCACGGCTTTGCTATACATTATGGCCTCATAAAGCCAAGAAAAGAGTTAGATGTAGTGATGGTCGCACCGAAGGCCCCGGGAGCTGCTGTGAGAGAGGAATACTTGAAAGGTAAAGGCGCCCCTGCCCTCGTAGCGATATACCAAGACTATTCAGGAATGGCAAAGGAGTTCGCCTTAGCTATAGCAAAGGGAATAGGAGCTACTAGATCAGGTGTTATAGAAACGACTTTTGCTGAGGAGACGGAAACGGATCTAATAGGAGAGCAGAATGTCCTCGTAGGAGGGCTAATGGAACTTTTGATGAAGGGATGGGAAACTCTAGTGGACATGGGATACCAACCAGAAGTGGCATATTTTGAGGCTCTAAACGAAGCCAAGCTTATAATGGATCTAATATGGAGGTATGGTATAAAAGGAATGCTAGATAGGGTTTCCGTCACAGCTAGGTATGGCGGCCTCACGGTGGGCCCCAAAGTGCTAGATGATGGGGTGAAGGACAGGATGAGAAGATATGCTGAGAGAGTGGTGAGTGGTGAGTTCGCTAGAGAGTGGGTGAAGGCATACAGAAATGGAGGAAATAAGCTAGACGATCTCATGAGAAGAGTAGAGAGCCATCCGATAGAAAAGGTGGGTCACCGAGTCAGAAAGCTTATATTTGGGGAGTGATATTGAGGTGTCTCTTTTTTCTATTTTTATCTTTTAATTTTTGACATATGGAAGATTTTTTACTATTACGACTACTTTCTAAGACTATGTCGATAAAATTTTTATACAACGGTAGTATCTCTACTATACTTAAAATTTAAAAATAGTATAATAAGAATGCTTTGGCTCTATCTCTTCACTCTGTTGCTACTATCAAGCAATCACCTAAAGGACATTTAAGTACTCACACAAAATTGTCCAGTATAGTCTTTAGATCTCCCTCAGCCCCTTTATTTCATCTAGCATCTCATCCTATCTTTTTAACATTCCGTCTTGTTTCTTTAGTATTTCATCTTGTTTGTTTAACATCATGTATTGCCTTCCCAGTATTTCATCCTGCTTTCCTATCATCCTAAGTCCTATCTCTATCATTTTACTCAGCTGCAGAGTCGTGAAATACGATCTAAATCTCTCTATATCTTTAACAGGCTCTTCATAATCTTAAGAGGAGATGCTACTAATCTCTGCTCCTTTAGGGAGTATGCTTCTAACATCATCCTCTAAAGTTCTTACTACTGCCTCATTTTCATCATATAATACTTCTACAGAGTTCTTGCATATATTCCTAGCTTAAAAAGCATTTAGGTCATGCTCACTGGCGAGGTTAGGGAGAAACATTCTGTAGCCCAAATCCTGAACTTTGCTGCCCTTAATGAGAAGCTTCCTTTTCATCAATGCAAGTTGCTTTGATATCAATTTAAACGTTATCTGTCAATTGGCGATATATTTAAGGTTATGAAATTTTTAGAAACGTATTATATTTACTATCGAGATATAGTGTAAAGTGAAGCGAATGATATGTTCACCTATCTGTCTAGTCTAGCTATATGCTCATAACCTTTCACTTTAGGAGAAGTAATGAGATAAGTTGAGAAAAATATAGGCTAGGCTAAGTGAGAAATAGCGTTAAAGATTCTTATATCAGTCAGAGGTTCTGGGCGGCAATCCATTTTTCCATTATATTGTAGTGGGCTTCTCCTCTGTACTTGGTGACAATCTGGGTCATCCATCTCGGTAAGATAGTCTCTCCAGTTAAAGAAGCCTTAAGAACAGTCTTTATATGAGCCAGCTTTGAGAATTCCTTCAGAAACTCATTCAGCTCATCCATCGAGGGGAATGAAAGCACATATGTATACTCATATCCTCTATCGCCCTTCAATTCCAGTAGTATAGGCACCTTCAACTTAGAAATTTCATCTAGAAAGCCTTCTGGGGATAGCATGATTGGTTGGATCTGAAGAGGACATCAATATCTTTCCCTTGTGAAGAGAGGCTACCTTATGTAAGGATGAGGAATCAGGTGAATAGGCTACTGCGAAGAAGTAGGCCTCCGCAAAGATACATCACCCAAGAGACATTCCTTGTCTCCACTTAAAAACCTTATTCTGATTCGCAACCCATATTTTATTATATAGATTATCATTATCCATTGCAAAGAGGCCATCAGTCCGCCCGTCATACCCCATGATTCAGGTTTAAGGAATTATCATCATCGGCCATGCTATGATGAAACGAGAGCTATTAACGTTTACCACTATAAACTATAAGGCAAGCGAATAGCAGCTGTCGGAAATCTTTAATAAGCTCTCTCGGAATTCTAACATGATGACCAGACTTCTATCCTTCTTGATGCTGTCGCTGATTTCATTAGTTGTGACAAGTTCTCTTGCATCTGCATCAGTCCTCACCGGGCCTGTAGCCATAGTCTCAAATTCTATAGATATGCCAACTGCAAATAGAACAGCAAATATCTTGAAGGAGATGGGCTTCGAGGTGAAGATATTCTTCCCCAGCGAATTTGATGACGCCCTCAAGTATGGGCAGTTTGTGATAATACTGGGGGGCCATAAGGCGCCTGAAGGCATAGGTCAGATATCCACAAAATTCCTATCCGCCGAAGAGAAGGCAAAGCTTGAAAGAAAGAATTATGCATATTATTTCATCAAGAGAGGACCTGAAAGGAAGCCTGTTGTCATAATAGCTGGCAATGATAGGTTTGGAACATATAGAGCGACAAATACCTTCCTCATTAAAGGAATAAAAGAATTATCAGATTTCATCTCTTCACCTGGAATCGTAATGGTGGCGATGACATCGCCTGCAGGTGATTGAGTTGCCCCTAGCTCCTACGAGGAGCTAGGAGATTGAGATGCTAGCATCCCCCCCATAAGCTTACTCAGGGGTAGAGTATTTCTCCCCATGGCCTTGCCCCTGAGGTACCTGGCAGGATGCTCTGATCCAGATGATCCAATATTTCACTTATAGAAGCCATTTTAGTAACAGGTCCTCCTTTAATTCCTGTTTTAGAGGGAGGGCCTAGCTGCACTGGTGGCTGGAAGAATAAATGCATGTAGCTAGGTATCCCCCTTCCCTATGAAGTAGCTCTATTCTCCTTGCCTTGGATTGGTTCATGTTAAACACTGCTGGAAGGGAAAGAAGAGCTATCAATAGATGAGATCCTTCATTTCGTTTCTAGCCTCTTGAATGTCATCGAGTCTATATCTATCCAAATACCCGGGAAATCCATTCTCTCAGTATCAACGCAAACCATGTTTACTTATCTACTACCTTAAGGCGATTCAGCATCTTTTATCTTCTCTAGTAGGAGAGATAGACCTCTTCTCAAAGCTCTATCTGAATTTTTTCCCAACCATCTGGGTCTATTAATTAGCTCTTCTATCTCCTCTTTTTTATGAATCTTCTCGTAGATCTTCAGGCCTAGGTGACCTTGCCTTCTTAAACTGCACTGAAGGGTAAATCCATTGCCTTCCTCCTTACTGAAGCTGCATGAAACAAATACGCCTTGAGAAACTTCCACCTTCAGCATTTCTATCGCTGATTTCTGTACTAGGATCTTATTTAAGGTTGATAGCCCTCGAACTTTAAGCTCCGTAAGCAGGTAAGTTGAGAAAATGTTGGCAGAGTTGATGAAATTTGTAGAAGCAGCTAGCTCCCTTGCGAGAGATGTGGCAGTCTCCAAGGATCCTGACGACCCAGATTTGATTATCATAAGCATGAAATCTCCAAGGAAGAGGTTAGATCAGATGAGAGAAGAGAGATAATGAGCTAATCACTAGAATTCTCCTCAAGAGCTCCTCCGTTGAAAGAGCCATCAAACCACTTAAGGAGGAGTTCTCCAAACTTAGGTTCATAGTGGAGCATGCTGGCGCCGAGTTGGAGGCTTCTAAGACAGATATCTTTATACCATTCATAAACCGAGCGGGAGGAAGGGGAACTTATCAAGCCTCTTTGAGCATCCCCTTTAAGTACAAGGCTTACCTAGACCTGTGTTTCAGATTATATCATGGTGCTTGACGGTTTTTATTATAGAGCTCAATGCAATAGATGTTAAGGCTGGAAAGATGCCTAGCCTAATTACGTGCAGCCTAGATAAATATCTTTAGAATCATCCAGAGAGCAGCTCCTAGAAGTATCAACGAGAAGGCTCCTCTTAACCTTCCCTCATCTATCTTTACATGCATTCTAGATCCTACCTGAGACCCAAGAATGACTAGAAAGCCAAGAAATGTGGCGAGCGTAGGATCTATCCCTCCTCTTACTACATGACCCAAGAAAGACATGGAGGATGACGATAGGGCCAAGAAGCTATTTGTGGCCATAGCTATCCTGAGAGGGACTCCTCCTAAGATTGTGCATATAGGAACTATCAATCCTCCTCCAGATATCCCAGCCATCCCTGCTAGAAAGGCCACTATAGTCACAGGAGGAATCATTCCGGCAAGCCAGATCTCATAGTCTGTCTCTCCAACATTTCTTCTGATCAAGAAGAGTCTCGATCCCTTGAATTCCTTCTTAGATAATATCATGAAGGCTGACATTATTAGTAGAGATGAGAAGCATATCTTGAGGTAGATTGAGGGTATTCTGTAAGAGATAAATCCTCCTAGAAAGGAGGAGATTCCTACTACTGCTCCAAGTATTATAGCTAGAGTCCAGTCCAAGAGCTTATGTTTTCCATGGTAAACGATCACCATGGAAAGCCCTTGCAATGTTATCAAGAGGAGACCCAATGATGCAGCTCTGTAATAGCTGAAGCCAAGCAGTGTCATCAGGATGGGGATGTAGAGTTCTCCTCCACCTTTCCCAAACATTGAGAAAACCAATGAAATGAGGAAGATTAGTATTGCTGTCATCAAAAACTGGTGCATAGAAGCTGCTAGCTTAAGTTAGTATATAAACTTAAGCAACTACAGACTGAGAGGTGATCGTGCTTATGCTATATCTATACATCCCTTTTCGCTAAGATCTCCTGAACTTTAGGTGCGATATCTTTTCCTACTATTCTACACGCGTTAGGAGGAGCTATTCCAGCTGCGATAGCCTCAGCACAATCTCTACATGTAGGAAAGCCACATGCTCCACAGTTCATCTTTGGGAGGAGAGAGTAGATCTCATCAACGAGGTTCTTATCCCTAAGTTGATACTGAGCATCTGTATGTGGTGCCTGAGCTATTGAAGGTATTGATTGATTTAGATAAGCTGGCCAGTGCATCCCTCTAGCGCTCATTCTAATTCTCATCCCTTTTCCTTTGCTTCTTCTCCATCTCCGTCTGTATCTGTAACCCAAAATAATCACCACCACTTAAGTTGAGGCTGCCTATTAAAGTTAGGTGGACTGATCTTTTTTATACACCTTCCTAAGCTAATAATGTGTCTTTGAGATTCTCAGGCACTTGAGGAGTAGAATTATGAAAATGGAGATTAGAGGAGATACTAGTGCAGGCAAAAGTGAATTCATACCCGAAACAGCAATTATCGATAGAAAAGTAGAGAAGTAGGGAAGCAACTTAGTAACTCCTAGTGATCCCTTAAGGTCGTCCCTAGCTATGGCTCGGTAGAGCAATAGGGATATGTAAGAAGTGAAGAACCATCCTATGAAATTCTCGGTGGGTATACCGAACCAAGGACCGGTGGTCTCCCATTTCCAGACCTCTAGGTCTGTCATTACCGGATCTACCGCCATATCAAGAATTACCATTAGCAGGGAAGTGAGAAGATCTCGCGCCACTCCAGTATATAGATAAGAGGCTGCTATGTAGGATATGTAGAGGTATACGCCCCAAGCAAATATTATTGGGATCGGTACTCCAAAAACCTTGGCGCCTTCAAATTTAAGATACTCATATCTGCCAAATGGCAGTCCATAGTTGATGCCTACGTATTCCATGATTAAGCCAACCAACGAGCCTGATGCAAACAGTAGCAGACTACTCTCCCATTCCTTAGATGATATGGCGAGCGAGAGAAAGAAAAGTATAGTTAGAGATATATCCGCTTCTTTCCTATAGCCTAAAAAGGAGAGGAGAGCATTAAGGATGTATGCAAGTGATAGTAGGTAGAGGGAGATTCTGAAATATGTATTACCGATCATTGAGAAAAAAGACCTTCATACTTTTTCAATCTAATCTATTCTATTCTAATCTATTCTATAGTACTCCTCTCGAATATTCTAACCGAGACGGTTATGAATCCGATGCATAGAATGATTAACGCAGATATATCAGCGATTAATGGTATGGAATTCACTCCAGTTAGGAAGTACCTCGTAGAATCAACAGCAAATGTTAATGGGTTCATATAGAATATAATCTTAGCCGCACTAGGAAGTCTGTCTATTGGATAGAAAGCTCCACTAAGAAATATAAGAGGTAATGTTATCAGGCTCATTATGAGCTGGAATCCCTCGGGGCTTCTCATCTTAGAAGCTATCGCTATACCTAATCCATTGAAAGAGAGGGCTGTAACTAAACCAAGGGCCAAGGCTGGTAGTGAGCCCTCAAGCTTCAATCCGGGCACTAAGAGATACATCATACAGAGCACTATTGCTCCTTGTAGTACGGATGTTAGCGAATCCCCAAAGGCCCTTCCTATTATTGCATAAGTTCTAGAGGCAGGCGCTACCAGTACTTCCTTCAAGAATCCAAATTCCTTGTCCCAGATGACTGATATTCCTCCCACTAGGCTTGAGGTGAATATCGTCATTACAGTGATGCCCGGAGCTAGGAAAGCTAAGTAATCTATTCCTCCGAAGAGCTGCTTAGATAATCCTCCCCCTAAAGAAAAGCTCCATCCCATCCCTAGAAAGAGAAAGAATATGAGTGGATTAACTATAGTACCGATTAGCCTAGATTTAGCCCTGAAATATCTCTTCAGCTGTCTATAGGTCATAGCAAGAAGTATGCCTCCTTCGTTCATGAGATCACCTCCTCATTCTAGCTCTGGCCGCCCTTCTCATTCTTATAAGATCCTTCCAGTTTCCTTCCTCATCTCTCAGCTCTCTACCGGTGTAATGAAGAAAGACATCTCCTAATGATGGCTGAGTGTACTTTATCTCTTCTACTTTGATATCGAACGTGTTTGCAAGTTCGAAAACGGGAGGTATTGCCTTAGATGCGTATCTCACGCTAAATGCAACCATATCTCCCACTAATCTATAAGATAGAGCTATTCTCTCCCTTACGATCTCTTCCGCGAACTCTTTAATCTCATCCATTGGATTGTTTACCTTTACATAGAGCATATCGCCACCAAGGCTATTCTTAAGATCTTCCGGACTACCCATAGCCATTATTTTACCATGATCTATTATAGCGACCTTGTCGCATAGTTTTTCGGCCTCATCCATGTAGTGGGTTGTCATGAATATCGTGACATTCTCCTCTTTCCTCAGCATGCGTATGTATTCCCATATTCTAGCCCTAGTTTGGGGATCCAATCCTATCGTAGGCTCGTCTAGGAACAGAACCTCTGGACTATGCATCAATGCACGCGCTATCTCAAGCCTTCTCATCATACCACCGCTGTAATTCTTAACAGGCACACTTTTGAACTTTGTAAGCTCAGCAAACTCTAATGCGTCTTCTATTCTCATCTTAAGCTCATCTCCTTTCAAGCCGTATATGAGACCGTGTATATACAGATTTTCCCATCCAGTTAAGTATCTATCAGCCGTATTGTCCTGAAAGACTACTCCTATCTTCTCTCTTACCTTTATAGGCTCTTTTATGACATTATGACCGGCGACAAAGGCCTCTCCTCCAGTCGGCTTCATAACAGTTACAAGGATGTTTATAGTCGTGGTCTTGCCAGCGCCATTGGGCCCTAAAAAGCCGAAGATCTCTCCCTTCTTTACATCAAAACTAACTCTATTTACAGCGATTAGATCCCCAAATTTCTTGACTAAATTCCTTGCAGAAATTGCAGATTCATCCATTTGGCTCACCTCAGATACTTATCACTCATAATTCTCTTGAGATCGCCAGAAAATCTCATAAAAGAGATTCTAACTTCTTCTTTTTGCTTTTCGCTTAAGGAATTGTAGGAGGATACTACTTCCTTTATTAATAGGAAAGGTTTTAAGCCTATTTCTGAGATAAATTCTCTGAAAGCCTTTATGCTCTCTATCATTGGTTTTACTTCGTCCCTATGCTCCCTGAGGAATTCCAGCCCTTGATTTGTTATATGGTAAACGTTCTTCCTTTCTACCCTCTCAGAAACAATGTAATCCATATCCTCAAGGAGCTGAAGAGTAGGGTATATTATACCAGGACTTGGCTCGTAACCTCCTCCAACGAGTTCCTTTATCCTCTGTATTATCTCATAGCCATGCAGAGGCCCCTCCCTGAGCATATATAACATTAGATACTTGAAATTCCCCCTCACCTTGAGCTTTGGCTTAAAGTCGTACATATATCTCTAGATATATCTAGAGATATAGATATAGTAATAAAGTTGATCCCTTACAACATTAGATTCAGCTGAAGAATGAGGGGGGTAGGTAGGTTATCTAACCACAGGGAGGATCAAGTGGAGCATAGTTGTTGATGTAATGTATACTTACTTTCACTCAATCAGCTAATGCTACGAACTTACATGAATGCGAAAAGTCATCCCCTTCATAGATTTGGAGGGAAGAGCATGACTCTGGCATTGTCTAGCATATCACGATTATTATTGAAGAATATGTATGCGCGCGAATTTCCCCTTATTAAGCTCATTAGTTCGTCCTTAGCATCAAGTTCGGAATAAGTATTAGATAAGATCTTATGGTTTACATATCGCCAAGTTACCAGTTACTATAAAGCTTGACCACTATCTCGCTTCCCTCTTAATCATTAAATTTTTGTACATATAAGTAACATGATGAGGATAGCTGTTATTGGAGCGGGATTAATGGGTAGAGCCGCGGTCCTCGATTTAGCTGATGACTCGATGAGCCCTAATGTAGAGGCGATACTTGTAGTTGATATTAATGAAAGAAGAGCAAGAGAGGTATATGAAGAGGCAATAAAGCTCACAAGCACTAAGGAGATGGAATATCGCAAGATAGATGCTACATCGAAAGATGAGGTGATTAGCATATTAAAGGAGTTCAAAGCAGATGTAACGCTTAACGCTGCTCTTTATACAACTATTCATACAGTGATGAAAGCATCTTTGGAGGCAGAATCTCACTATCTAGATCTAGGAGATGATGTAGATGCATTAATCTTTCAACGAAGTTTAGATCTAAAATTTAAGGAGAGAGGGTTAATTGCTCTACTGGAGATGGGAGGAAGTCCTGGCCTCATAAATATTATGGCCTCTAAAGCAGTTGGAGAGCTGGATAGGGTAGAGGAGATAATCCTAAGGGAAGGGTGGATCGATCTGAACAACTACGACTCCCTTGGAATCCCTCTCCCAGTTCCTTATTCCTTTGATACTATATTAGATGAGTTAGAGCAGCCAGTGGAGATATGGAAGGATGGTAAGATAGAAAAGGTACCTCCCTTCTCTGGCAGAGAAACAATGGAATTTGTAGATCCAATAGGGAAGCAGGAGCTCTATTACGTGGAACATCCAGAGGTCTACTCACTTGGAGAGACCTTCAAAAGGAAGGGGTTAAGGTTTGTGGATTACAAGCTTTCCTTCCCCAGAGATTTGCTACTGAAATATAGACTGCTCAATTGCTTAAAATTGACTTCTAACTCCCCTGTGAAAGTAGATAGTATGAATATAATCCCTAGAGATCTTTTGAGGGAGATGGTAGCACAGATGATGGAGAATAAGGAGGTAGAGCCCAACGATTACGATATCATGAGGGCCATAGCGAAGGGTTGGAAGGGAGGAGTCAGGTCTAAGGTAACGATAGAAGCTTTGATAAAGTGGAGTGAGAGGTGGAAGGTGAGTGCCCAAGCTCTGCTCGTCGGCAGTCCAGCATCAATAGCGGCCCAATGGATCGGACTTGGGATTTTAGATACGCCAGGTGTTCACTACCCTGAGGAGATAATAAATCCTATTCCATTCTTGAAAGAGGTGATGAGTAGAGGAATAAATTTCATAGAGAAAGTGGAATTCCAGCTTTAGTTCCGGTAGCTCCTTCACTAACACATCAACTATCTAACCCAGAGCTTTCTCCAGTGGCTATTGCAAATTTACCCCTTAATCCTAGTCCATAGGGAAGCTACCCTGTATACTAGTGAAAAATCCTTGCTGTGAGGTTACGTCATCAACGTAAAACTCTTTAAAAGGTGAGTATACTCTAGGAGCTGATGAAAAACAGACTTGCCTTACTGCTCGCATTGATTCTACTCCTACCGATTCTAATAATAGGACAGGCAAGCGGAGAAAATCCCCCTAAGATTGTTATAGTTAGCAATAAAGCTGATATGCCTACTACTAGATTCATTGGTAAGCTATTAAATCAATCTGGGTTAGCTTATAATGTATTAGGGCCCAGTTCCTTTGAAGATGCCCTCAAGGGCTATGATATGATCCTATTGCTGGGTGGTCCTAAGGCTTATGATGGTATGGGAAACATAACCTCCAATTATATACCGCCCAGCAATTCATCGACGCTTATAGAAGAGCCAAAGACCTTCCTAATCTCTGTTTTTAAAGGAGGCAGGGATATAGTTGTATTAGCAGGCCACACTAGGAGAGATACTATGGATGCTGCTTCATATTTCTTCAAGGATTCAATAAGGCTTACGAGCCTCTGGGGATGGGCTGGATACCCAGTTGATTTCAGGGTAGGATCCTTCGTTATATACTATGTGGCAAGATACTACTACAATAACAAGACGGGTGAATTTAAGGGATATCCTTGGGGAAACGTGAAAACAGAGACATTAAGCAAGCAGGATATCAATGATAGTACTCTGTACAATGTGACCACCATCGAGGAGCATCTATACTTAGATGTGAATTATACAACAGTAACTGTGAACTTGGTGGATAGTTTAGGAAGGCCGCATATCTGTAAGATGGTGCAATTTATAGATAGCAATCTATCTAGGCAGTCGAAGGGCTGCCCGAAGCCATCCCGTGGAAGCTTAGGAAGGACTAGGGTATATGTTACCTTTAAGTTTGAGGAGACAGCAAATAGAAAATACTGGAAAATCGCAGGGAATAATGTCAGGAGGTCTTTACCTTATCCAATAGGCACGAGGCATATCAAAACAGATCTTGTGCTTAAATATGCATTCAAATACCCCTCTTGGAAGCCAGACCCTGAGTTCATCCTGTTATACGTAAATCCAGCAATACCCTTTGGAGGTACTGTTGTAAGGACATTGAATTCGGTAGTCAATGGACAGCCAATTACGACAGAGGTAATAAATCTCACAGCTTTTAGGCCATGAATGTATAAGAGTCAGAAAATGCAATAAGGTATATTATTCAAGGTTGTTTGTGGCGGATTACCCCACTATCAATCATTATATGTAAGCATAGATCTCTTCCATGATAAAGAACGGTGATCCTATGGAAGCAAGGGCGGTGTCCTCCAGAATTTCCGACTATATATGCCTAACGAAGCCCAAGCAAACATTTCTTCTCCTCCTTACCTCTATATTTACCTACCTAGGTGCCGGTGGTTACGATTTGAGGGTTCTAGTTCTTCTAACAGCAGCCATGGTTCTTTCCATATCAGGGACAACAGCAGTTAACATGACTCTAGATGCAGACATAGATTCATTGATGAGGAGAACTAAGGAGAGACCTGTACCTTCCGGTAAGGTATCTCAGGAAGGCGCTTTATCGTTTGGAATTACTATCTTTCTCTTAGGTGTAGCCGTAGCTTACATTATAAACTCTTGGACGGCTTTAGCTACATCCTTAGGTGTAATATTTGATCTGTTAGTTTATACTCTATGGACAAAGAGGAAAACTCCCTTTTCCATAGTCTTCGGCGGCATCGCTGGAGCTGCACCTTCTCTTGCTGGATGGACCGCAGCTAGAGGCTTAGTAGAGCTACCTGCCATTCTTATAATGCTAATAACGATGCTGTGGATACCAGCTCATATTTGGTACATATCGATATATTACTTGAATGATTATAGGGCAGCGGGAGTTCCCATGCTCCCTGTTGTTATAGGTGTAGAAAGAACTGCAAAGGTAATTGCAGCGTCTATAACTATAATGACAGTGACTGAACTGGCGCTTTTCCTGATAGGATCTATGGGCATGGTATTTCTCGCAATAGCTTTACCTCCTACCCTGCTTCTCCTGTATAGATCGATCTTATATGCTAGAAATCCAACAGCAGAAGGAGCTAAGAAAATGTATAAGACAGCGAGCCCGGTAGAAGGAGCGGCTTTCCTTGGTATTGCACTGGATGGATTGGCCAGACTTCTGCTGTAAGCTAAAACTTATTATGTCACATTTTTAGGGTATAGGTTATGAGTTCTAAGGTAATTGTTAAGGGAGAGCTTGTCTTCAGCAATGGAGATGAGTTATTCCCCTTCTTTGATAAGTTAGGGATACCAGAGGAGAAAATAAAGCTGGGGAAGGCCTATACAGATGAACTGAAGATCGAGGAGATAAGAAGGGAGAATAATGAATATCATGTCAAGTTTGAGGGCGATCTCAATTGGCCATCAAATCTAGCACCTTCTGGAGAAAACCCACTAGATTGGCTCAAGACTCAGACGGCAGGTTTGGTATGGGATGTAGAGGACCTAAAGACTTTAGAGGTTTTTAAGGGATCCGAAGACCTCAAATTCTCATTCTACTCCGATGAAGAGCTAGCTAAAAAGAGAGAAGAGTATAATAAGTGGTGGATAGATTCTGCTAGCAATATAGTCGGGCTTTTCTGAGATTGACATTCAATGCTGAAAAATAAAAAGGAGGTTACTTTATAGTGGCTATTCACCAAAAGTATAGCATAGGTTTTTATATAGTCTATGAAACTAGGTAGCTTGGAATGGTTGCATTCGATGAGAGATTAAGAGATCCAGTTACAGGACTTCCACTGGAGCTTTTTTCCTGGGAAGAAGTCGAGAAAGAACTTACACCGGTAAGGATAAGATCGGAGAGGAGAAGGGGAAGGGATGTCACCATTATAGAGAACCTCCCATTTTCAAAGGAAAACATGAAATCATTTTTGAAGGAGATGAAGAAGATACTGGCTTGTGGAGGGACCTATAAGGATGGATATGTACTTTTGCAGGGAGATCATAGATACAAAGTGGCAAAGCTATTGAAGGAGAGGTGGGGAATACCGGAGGATCAGATAGAGATAGAGTAGACGATCATCGGTTAGGTAAACTGTAGCAGCCAATACAGTTACTTTCTATGGGGCTTATAGTGTAGCCAGTTTGCCCTGCTCTCCTTATGAGGCGTAGCTTGTATAGGTATAGTCATCAGCATGTGAGAAGCCATTGTTGATAAAAGCTCGCAATAAGTTAAAGAAGTGGAGCTTAAAAGAAAAATAGATGAAAGAGTGGAGAATTCCTTATACGAGGAAAGATCATGGTGGAAAGAAGGCAACGAATGTCAGGGCTACTATGGTAACTAGCTTTATGAATATGTGTAATGATGGACCTGCTGTATCCTTAAGTGGATCTCCAACAGTATCCCCTACCACGGCAGATTTATGAGCATCAGATCCTTTTCCCCCATACAGCCCTGTCTCCACCAGCTTCTTAGCATTATCCAATGCTCCACCGGCATTTATCATGAATATCGCTAGCAAGCCTCCCGCTATTGTCGCTCCGACTATAAAGGAACCGAGAGGCCCTCTACCAAAGATTAGCCCTATTATTATTGGAGCGAAGAACGTTATTAAGGTTGGAGATATCATCTCCTTCAATGCATGCTTTGTTGATATATCTACAGCTTTAGCATAATCTGGTTTAGCCTTGCCCTCAAGTAAGCCTTTTATTTCCCTGAACTGCCTTCTCACTTCATCTACTAATTTATTAGCGGTTCTACCAACAGATTGCATGGCCATGGCAGAGAAGAGATATGCTAACGTTGAACCTACTATTACACCTACTAAGATGAAGGGATTTGCTAACTCCACTCCGGCTGCTTGCGGATTTACTATCCTAACATCTGTGAGATATGTTTTCAGGCCGGCAGATGTTAGGTAAGCAGAGAAAAGAACGAATGCTGAAAGCAAAGCGCATGCCATAGCATATCCTTTAGTTATGGCTTTCGTTGTATTCCCTACAGCATCTAAAAGGTCTAAGCCTCTCCTCACATCTTTACCTAAACCAGACATTTCAGCTATACCTGCAGCATTGTCGGAGATTGGACCAAAAGTATCTGCTGCCATTATTATACCTGTAGTAGAGAGGATTCCTGCAGTAGCTGCTGCTATTCCATAGAGCCCATCTATCCAGAAGGCTAAAGATACTACAGTGCCTATCACTATTAGGGGAAGAAAAGCGCTTTCCATCCCCATAGAGAGACCTGCTATAACGTCTAAAGCAGGACCGAACTTAGACGATTCTGCTATATATCTAACTGGCCTGTACTGAGTTCCAGTATAGTACTGTATAATCATTCCCACAAGCAGGCTTGCGACTAACCCCAGCACAGCGGCATAGAATACTTCTATGTGACCTAGGAAGTTTACAGCCATTACATAGAAGAATGCTAGATTAAGAATACCAGCTACAAGTAATGATACGTTAATCGCTGTTATAGGACTTTTAACACTCTCTCTTACTAAGAATATTGCCACTATTGTTGATATAATCCCGAGAGATTCGGCTAATAGTGGAAACATTATACCATTAAGTCCATAGAGAGAGAAGAAGGCCACTCCGAGAAGCATCATGCCAATTATGTTATCTGAGAAAGACTCGAAGAGATCCGCTCCCCTCCCAGCGCAGTCACCTACATTATCCCCAACCTGGTCAGCTATAACAGCAGGATTCCTAGGATCATCTTCAGGTATGCCAGCTTCCACCTTTCCCACTAGATCAGCTGATATATCTGCAGCTTTTGTGTAAATACCTCCCCCCAGTTGAGCAAATAATGCAGCTAAGCTAGCTCCCATGCCAAACGGGACTATGGTGTGGAGGGCCATCTCAAGCTGTTGCGGCGATTTAATGGAATAGAATGCATTTATTGCTAGATAGAGAAGCCCTATACCTAAAATGCTTAAACTGACTACAGATAAGCCCATGACAGAACCTCCCCAGAAAGCAATTTTGAGGGCCTTCTTTGGAGAAGTTCTGGCAGCATTCGTGGTCCTAACGTTCGCTCTCACTGCTGCATTCATCCCTATATATGCTGCTATGAGCGAGAGGACTGCTCCTGTTATGAATGACCCTGCTGGAATATCTCCTTCTAGAATCCCAAGAGCTATAGCTATTAAGATAATGAATACTGTTATTGTATAAAACTGCCTTTTCAAATAAGCATTAGCTCCTTCTTGCACATAGGATGCAACAGCTACCATTTCAGGGGTTCCTGGTTCTTCTCTATTCACAAGGTAGTAGATGAGAGCTACAAACAGCATCCCCACTATCCCCATTATTAAAGGAATTAGTTCTAGCAATTTGATCACCTCGCTTAGATTTGCTTTCTAAGCGACTTTGGGGATTCCCTTTTAGAATTTAAAAAGGTAATTAACAGGGTTCTATTGTGCTAGGAGGCTTAGTGGTTATCGCATAGGTAACCATTGTGACCTGAGGAATTTCTGACGTTATCCTCTTGGATATCTCCTCTAGAATATCCGAAGGCAGTTCATACCAATCGGCCGTCATGGCGTCCTCGCTCTCAACTATTCTCACTGTTACTATGTAGCCATCGACGCGAGTATCCCCCTTTACACCTACCCACCTATCGTCCCCAACAGATGCGAAGGCCTGCCACACTTTATTGTAGAAACCTTTCTTCCTGAGCACCTTTTCAACTATTGCTGAAGCCTCTCTCACAATACTCAATTTTTCCTCTGTAACCTCTCCTATAATCCTTACTGCCAATCCGGGTCCTGGGAATGGGTGCCTCTCAACAATCTCCTTGGAGAGACCTAAATGGAGAGCTAGCCTTCTCACTTCATCTTTGTAAAGGTATCTTAAGGGTTCTATAACCTTAACCTTAGATTTGATCCATTCAGGAAGCCCGGCCACATTATGGTGACTCTTTATCCTATCGGCCCCTATCTCTCCCCCACTCTCTATCACATCAGGATAAAGAGTACCTTGAACCAAACAGTCAAAATCCCTACCTTTAAGTGATTTAGAGAAGACCTTCACGAAAAGTTCTCCTATTATCTTCCTCTTTTTCTCACATTCTTTTACTCCTCTTAAGGCACTGAGGAACTCCTTTGAAGCATCTATATATATGGGATTTATTCCAGTCCTTTCAAGCAAATTTAACACGTCTTCCGGCTCGTTCTTTCTTAACAGGCCATGATTAACGAATATTGAGGTGAGCCTGTCACCTGCAAATTGATTTACTAGGAAAGTAGCTACTGTGGAATCAACCCCTCCGCTTACAGCCGATGATATGCTACTGCATTCCTCAAGTTCCCTTTTGAGGTATTCTTTTATGAGCGAGATCATCCTATTCTCAGTCCAATCTCTGCTGCTTCCAGCTATTTTTACAAAGTTATCAAGCAGGATACTTCCTTTGTAGGTATGCTTTACCTCAGGATGGAACTGAACACCGTAGATGGGTAAGCTCCTGTGCTTGAAAGCAGCAATATATCCGTTCTCAGATATGGCAGTTACTATAACGTCTTGAGGTGGAGATGCAACGTGATCGGAATGACTCATCCAAACAGTCTCCTCCTCATCCCATCCCTCAAATAGACCCGATCTATCCAGTATCTTTACCTTAGTAGGACCGTATTCCCCTTTTGATCTCCTCACTTCTCCGCCCATCATAGCCGCTATAAGCTGGAACCCATAGCAGATTCCCAGCACTGGAATTCCTAAACTTAGTATCCACTTGCCAATTTTAGGGGCTTGAAGCTCGTATACACTACTAGGCCCCCCAGATAATATTATTGCATCTGGTCTTATCTCTCTTACCATTTTTAGAGTGATCTTGGTGTAGGGAAGTATCTCAGCATAGACCCTTAGATCTCTGATCCTACGCGTAATTAAGTGGGCATATTGCCCACCGAAGTTCACCACTAGGATCATGTTACACCCGGTCCTGCCACCTTAGCTATAAACCTTATAGATCCCCCTTTAAAGTTGGAGAATGCTTCTATATCATCTCCAATACCATATATACTTTTTAGGAATCCTCCTAAGGTGAAAGCCATGCTCGTCTGTCTTAGGGACTTAGTGACCTCGCCGTTTTCTATGAGGAAAGATGTTTCTGCCATTCCACTGAACTCTCCCGTTGCTAGATTAGGCGTATCTATAGTGTACACTACTAATACTCCTCTCTTAGTATCTATAAGCTCGTCTGCCTTCATTCGAAGGGAGGGAGCTTCTATACTCACGGTATGAGGTGAGATCGAAGGAAGATGTGCGTGATCCCTTGAAGCATTGCCTGTGCTTTCCTTTCTCTCTTTAGATGCTGTATACCAATTGTGAAGTAGGGCTTTGAATACTCCTTTCTCCACAACGTAAGTTTTACGGGTAGGTATCCCTTCAGCATCAAAGCTTGAGCTGCTACTTAGCCAAGGGATCCTTCCATTGTCTACTATACTTATCTCATCCTTCGAAATTCTCTCACCAACTTTCCCGGTAAGAAAGCTCCTACCATACTGTACATTCTCCGCATTGGCTGCCTGACCTGCTATGAAAGGAACTATGGTAATTTGGGCTTTAGGCTTGAGTATTAAGGGAAGTTCTTCCACGCCTATCGTTATAGCATCTAGTGTCTTTACGGCTAGCTTGCCAGCTTCCTTCCCAACTTTCTCTGGATCAAACATATCTAACCTTCTACCATCAGAGAAACCGAAGCCTGATCCTCTTTTATCACCATCTTGGCTGGCAGCTTCTACTTCCGCTGAGAAGTATGTCCTTTCCTCTGATGTATTGACTCCCTTGGAGCTGTAAATTGAGACATTTACATGCCTAAGCTCAAAGCTGCCCGAGATAGATTTTACCTTCTGGGATATCTTAGCAGCTTCTATAGATGCCATAAAGAGTGACGCTGCCTCTTCCACACCTAGATTTCTCAGCTTTGGATCCATGAGATCGTTTATGTAGGAAATGCTGGCGGGTTCAGGCAATCCCTTGAAGTTTAAGTCCTCAGGGGCAGCTTTAGCATTCATGACAGCTTTCTTTCCAATTTCACTACCATCCATCGGATTGGTAGCGAATGCGAAGCCAAGCTTCTTCCCAATAGCAGCCCTAACACCTAGCCCAGTGAACCTAACAGAGCTTGCTGTCTTCATGGCGTTCTTCTCTGCTTGGATGGAGATCCCCCTTCCTATAATCTCAAAGGCTTCTGCCTCATTAGCGCCTTCAGATAAAGCTACCTTCACAGCTTCCTCTTCTAACATATCATCTCCCCCCAAAGACTAGCTTCTTTACCCTAATATGGGGTGCTCCCGTCGTAACGGGAACCCATTGACCATACTTTCCACACATTCCAGGATCATGGGTCAGGTCGTTTGCAATAGCATCTATATTATGGAGAACATCTAAGGTCATTCCCGTAATTGCTACCTCTCTAAGTCTCTGTTTTAGCTCTCCATTCTCTATTAGCCACCCTCCTTCAGCTTTAAACATAAACTGCCCTTTTGCTGGGTCTGTATACCCATATAAAGATCCAAAGGCATATATTCCGCTTTTCATTTCTGAGAGCATCTCATCAAAACTCCAGTTCCCAGTTTCTATGAAAGTGTTAGACATCCTGACTATAGGAGGGTTATCATAATCCATTGATCTGGCATTCCCGGTTGGCTCTATCCTGAGCCTTGATGCCGTTTCCAAGCTGGTCATATAACCTGAGAGCAAGCCTCTCTTCACAATATACTTCCTCTTTGATTCCGTTCCTTCATCATCATACTTGTAGCTCCCATACAGGCCCTCAATAGTTGGATCATCGATAACGCTTATCATATCAGATCCGACCTTCTTATCCATTTTCCCGACAAGTATGCTTTGATTATTTACTATGGCATCTCCCTCAGCTGCATGGCCGAACGCCTCATGTATGAAAACACCAGCTAGTTTCGGATCTAGAATTGCTGGTGAAGTGCCTGGAGGAGCTGGCTTAGCGGATAAAGCTTCCACTGCCCTTTTAGCAGCAAGCTCTGCTACGTTCGATCCTTCAACTATCTTCATACCTCCAACGCCTCCCTTAGATTCGAAGGCACTCTCTGTAAGTTCGGCTTCATGAGAAAAGATGTAAGCAGCTAACCTGACTCTAGCTGTCTTTTGATTTATGTCCGTTCCTAAAGAGTTAACGATTCTAGTTTCTCTCATAACATCTCCGAATAGTATGTTGGTGTTTCTGATCTTGTCCATCTTTCTGGCCTGTTTATCCTGTTCCTGGATTAGTTCTACCTTTTCTGAAGTGCTAACCTCCCAAGCTGGCTTTTGAGCTTTTACCTCATATCTACCTCTGAAGGAAGGCCATTCTGGCTCTATATGTTCCGCCCATTTAGAAGATAGCTTAGCCAGCTCAACAGCATCTTTAACAGCATCTTTCAGCTTAGCTAATGAGCTGGCAACTCCTAGCCCCCAGCCCCCTTTGTAAAGAGCTCTAACACTTATTCTGAACTCGCTTCCTCTAGATAGCTCTCTAACCACTCCGTCTATCATACGGATCGTTGTAGTCTCAGATCTTTCCCTCCTAACTTCAACAAAATCTACACCATCATCTAGCGCGAGAGATATTGCATCCTCCAACTCCATACATAGTTATTGAGGAGAACCCGATATAATCATTCTGAGTTTCATCAAAGGTGCTATGCTAAGAGATTCTTCAGATGAGTGGACTTTCTACAGCCAGAAGAGAAAGCAGGATAGGGTCCATTACCAAGTATGAGTGAAGCATTTTAATCTGAAACTGAGAGTTAGTGCGAGGTTCTCTGAGATGCATCCATGTAAAGATGCAACTAGAACTTGGCGCGGTATAAGGATAGCTGCAGATTATAAGTATACCATTGAGCTGGAAGGTAAAGGTAAGGCTGGTTATTTTTACACAAGCCCAAATTTAATTGAGGAAGCGATAATAGGGTTTCTCTATTATAAGAAAGGGATAGATTATGATATACGCCTGGTGGATCTCACTAAGATCAATGAGTTAGAATATTTAGCTAAAGTTTCAAGGAAAGATAAGTTATTGGAAATACCAAGTTGGGTAGAAGGCTCGATAGATTGGGACCTAGCTCTAAAATTATTAGGGAAGTTATCAGAGCTTGTCCCAAAGAATGAATGCCCTTATGCATTCCATTCGATGGCTCTCTTCCTTTTACTTGATGGAAAAATCTCTTCCATAATATCCCTAGTAGATGCAAGTAGACATACTGGTATGATTAAGATATTGGGATGGGTATTGAGGAAAGGCTCCTCTCTGAGTGGTTATACCCCTGTCCTAGTTACAACTGGTAGAGTTTCAAGCGATCTGATTGATATGATAAATTCCATAAAACTGAAAATTGTGCTAAGTCCGAGACATGCGTTAATGAGTGGAGTAGTTTCAGCAGAGTCGGAAGGTATCACTTTAGTTTCTAAGGATATAACTCGTAGATTGAAAGTATTTACATATCCAGAAAGAATAGCAAACGCCCCTATAGTTGAATGGAAAGAGAATCCAATAACAGCAAACTACAGAAAAGATGTAAGTAAGGGAGGAAGCCTGCCCATTTGTTAATGTCCTTAAGAATTTTTATTCTCCTTGCTCTTGCTCAGATTCAGATTCAGACTTAGATTTGAGAGATGCGTTTAGACTATCTAACTTGAATGTCCATACCGGGTATAGTTCCCTAGGAATCATTCCCCCGGCTATCTCCTCATCAACAACCTTCCAGTACTCACCGCATTTCTCACACACATAAAGCCTAAATTTGTTGCTCTCAAGAGAGTAGAAGCCAAGCTTCTTCTCATCTTCATTCCCACAGAACGGGCATTTTAACCTCCGAAATGGCCATTCCATTCCACAGATTTCACATTTGAGGGTTAATTTCCTCCCTTCACCAGACATGTATCCTGTTCTTGTATAACTACCACATATCGGGCAGTATCCTCTATACCAGCTTTTAACGTCTATTTCATCGCTTGAGATCTCTTTAAGTGATTTTAGAACAGGCTGTATTGTCCAAAGAGCCAAGGCTTTAATCAAGTCTAAGTCTACATCGAGACCTGCAGCTACGCCTCTCGCATAATCTTCTTTACCTTTTAGGGAAGATATAGCTAACTCTTTGATATCAAAAGCCCTTTTATCGAGGGCAGATAACACTTTATTTAAATCATCAATTAGCTCTTGCCTGTGTTCTTTCACAACACTGATTATTTCCTTCATTAGATCTTCCCAAAGCTCTTGCTTTATTGTGGGAATCCCGAAGATCTCTATTAGAGGTTTCCCTTCTTCAGTTACCTTCCCTGCTCTTTCCCTTATAACATCCTTTTGCCAATCTATCTCCTCTGTAACTCTTTTAGATAACTTATCTTGGATTTTTAGTAAATCAGAGTAGAAAAGTAAGGATTTCCTAAGCTCTGGCTCATCTAGGGATATCTTATCAACTGCCTGCCTCAGTAAATCAAGCTCATCACTCATGTGATCACAGGTCCTCTAGATGGACCTTTGATTTAATTCTTTTCATAAAAAAGAGGAAGGGGATTATAATTACTCTTCTTCCTTCCTATGCCATCCTGGAAGATGCTTTGCAACATACTCTTCTGTCAGCCTACCGGTCCTGAACATCGCCCTTACCATTGGTCTATGTTCGGGTATTAGGACAGCTGTGTAAACATGAACTATCAGACCAATTGCTGCTAGGAAGAATCCTATATCATGTATCATGTGAGCCCATCCCCATATGCTTGGGGAGAACATGTCTCTGAACCACATTATGGTGCCAGTCACGTACATCACTATCATTCCTATAATAACAGTCCATATCCATCCTTTCTGCCCTAAGTTATACTTGGAGAAAGGTACAGACTTTTTGTGTACATAATAGTCAACTAAGTCCTTAGTTCCTTTCTTAAAGCAGCTCCAGCTCCAGCATTCAGGCCATATCTCCATTTCCCTTAAAGCCCCAAGTTCCCCAAGGAAGAAGGGTATCAGTATTAGAGCCAAGCCAAAGGCTGAAAGTCTGTGTACGAGCCTCGCTATTTCCATTCCTAGCGAGTAGGGATTGTACACCGGGCCTATCACGACAGAAACTGGATAGCTGTAAAGGTAAGCTAGCCAGCCAAACCAGTCCTTGCTGATGAGAGGCAATCCCGTTAGGAAGAAAGCTGCAACAAAATGGATGAGATGCTTATGAACCCATATCTGCATCTCACTGAATGTCCTAACTGCCTCACATTTGCTTATCCACATAGTATGAGTGATGCATTCCTCTTTAGCCATATCACTCACCTCCCTTCTTAAGTTCCTTCTTCTCTCCTTTTTCCTGCATTCTCTTAGCTCTCCAGTAGATGAAGTGACCAGCAGCAGCTAGGAGCGTGAGACCGACAAGACCCCATCCTATGGGCTTTACCACGTTGGCCTCAGACTCAATCTCTCCCTTACTTGGGTTCTTAAGAAGCCTCTCTCCAAAGTATTTTGGATCGGTGAGCTTTCCTTTATATTTCTTAGATGTGTAAATCCAATGTGTATGGCCCACAACATTATTGACATTATCTCCGTAGACTTCATATCCCTGAGATTTGTATTTGTTCACTAGCTCATTGTAATCGCCGAATACTAAAGCATCTGTTGGGCATGCAGTAACACATGCTGGATTAAGCCCATTCTGAATTCTATCGATACAGAAGGTACACTTGTAAACTTTCTTGGTGTAGGGATCATATCTAGGAACATTGTAGGGACAGGCCTCAATGCAGTACCTACAGCCTATACACTTATCTTCTCTTATGACCACAGCACCCTCTGGATGCACCTCTATCGCATTGACTGGGCATGCCTTAGCGCATGGAGCATTGCTGCAATGCATGCATTGCCTCTTAAAGAAGAGCCAGTGAAACTCACCACCATCCTCTATCTCCTTAGCCTCCATCACAGTCCAAACGTTTGGCAAGAGATCTGGAGGATTCGTCAACGTTGGAGTAAAGTCTGTTACCTCAGCTCTCGTGTTGTTCCAGACATGGCAAGCTACCTGACAAGCTCTACAAAAGATACAATTATCTACATTAAATGCTATAGCTTTTTCTCCCATAAGATCACCTCCTTGGCCTTATACCAGGTACATTCACCTCATTAGCTCTGTAATCGTACTTCTCTGGAGACGCTTTCCTGACAAATGCCAAGAATACCTTTGACTCCTGCATCGTGGTGACTGTGTCCATGTAAACATCAGTAATCGTATTCGCCACGGCATACGTGCTATGGGCGCCCTGCCATCCCCAATGCCAAGGTAAGTTTATGACATATACTTCTTTACCATCTATATTGAGTTTAGGTACTCTATGCGTGACTAGGGCTCTCACATAGATGATGTTCCTGTTGTTTCCTACTTCCACTATATCTCCGGGTTTTATCCCTAGTTTATCTGCTAAAGGCTTTGGAATTTCAGCAAATGGTTCTGGAACAAGTTCAGCTAGAAGAGGAACATTTCTAGTGAGCTGACCTGTATGGAAGTGCTCTGTCATCCTATTTGTCGTAGCGACAACCACTTCAGCTCCTTTTGGCTTCTCCATTTCTTTCGGTAATATACTAACTGTCTCCTTGAGATGCTCCCAACCAGATGGTGGCTCCAAGAATTTATAGTTCTCAGATCTCCTCCAAGCCATTGCAGGGTATTTTGTCGCTAAATCTAGACTTGGAGATTCAACAGGCTCATAATGCGTCGGATATCTCATATCCCAGGCGAGGATCTCACTTGGATTGCTCGGGTTCGGATATGCATACCACTCTCCGTACTTCTGCTTCATCTTTATTATCGCTTCTTTAAAGCCTACCTGTTCCACAAGGCTTCTCAATTCCTGGCTGAACTTATCCTTCACTTTAGCCCAATCATAGTAACCAACATACTTGATGGTCTTTCCATTAACTTTCTTTGTTCCCTTGAAGTATGGTTTGAGGTAACTAGCCTTCCCTGCGTTTACAACTTCCTTATCATAGTAGAAGCTCTCACATAATGGACATCTTATCCCTAACTCATTGTAGCTTACCACTTTAGCCTCTGAACTTGAGAATTCTGCTATCTTGCCAACAACCTTCTCGTACCACAGTAGCTCCTTAGAACTCCTTGCCCCAGTGAACAAATCAGCCATTCCTGACCAAGCCCTCTTATAGAATTTGCCTATAAGGAAGTTATGCCCGGGTATGAAAGCAGGTCTCCATTTTCCGCTCTTTGCATCCATTATTTCTCCGCTCTCTCCAGTTATACTAACTGCCATCCCATTTAGCTCCTTACCAACCATGAACTCTCCTGAAGGGAATTTGAAGTTGAACTTCTTGCCTAATGTTTTTGAGAGAGTCCACAGGTTATAGAGGATCCTTACGTTCTTGGGCCAAGTCCAAGACCAGTCCTTATACATAAGGTATTTCTTATCTAGAATACCGTCTATGTCATTTTCTTCCCTGAGTAGGGGCTTCCTGCGTTTAGATAAATTTCTATGGTAATACCAGTCATACATCCCATTATAGAGATCCACCGCTAGATCTATCTCCTTATAAACGAGTTCAGGATCCACATACGCGTAGTCAGAATCGGGGAACTTACCAGTAGCGTAATCCATGAACGGCTCTATCTTTCTCTCATATAAATCAACGAACTCACCGGTGTATGGATTCTTTATTGCTACCTTCTCGCTTCTCTTACCGTAGGTTAGGCTTGGCATTCTTACTACTCCATATCTCTTGAAATAGTCCCAAAGCTTGACCATTATCCAGAGATCAGGCTTGGCCTCTCCTGCGGGAGGTATTACTCTATCCTGCCACTGAACCCAACGATTGCTATTAGTTATAGAGCCATATTTCTCATACTGAACAGCCCCAGGAAGCAAGACATCAGCAAATGTTGACGTCTCAGTTTCCCATAAGTCAACTACCACTAGAAGCTTAAGAGAAGCTAGAGCTTGATATGTAGCAAGGGCATCTGCATCACTAACAGCTATATTCTCAGCCATTATCATTGCTGCTTTTATCACATTATCAAAGAGAACGCCCTGCCACCAAGTATTCTCAGTGTACCCTTTACCAAACGGGAAGTCGCTTATTACTGTCCCGTTCTTGGGATCGCTTTCTGGATCAGTCCCAACGAATATCCCCCAAATAAGCTCGAAGCGACGCCAGTTCTGGAACCACCAGGACCACATAATCTTGGCGGAGTTGACATTGCCTTTTTCCCTTGGGCCAAAGCTACCTCCGGCCCAGTCAGGTATATTCCAGTGCCAAGCATCTGGGAAGCCTTGATTCTTCCAATCCTGGTAAACTCTCATTTGAAGTGGGCTTGATGGCTGCTTTATATATCCAGGTAATACGTGGGATAAGATACACATATCAGTTGTCCCTTGAACATTACTATGTCCTCTATATGGGTTGAGACCACCACCAGGGAATCCCATGTTCCCTAACGTGAGTTGGATTAAGGTACTCATTCTAGTAATTTGAGTGCCTACGTGATGTTGAGTTTGTCCCATTGCCCACTGTATTGAGCCGAACCTCTTGAAGTTTGTTGTCACTCCACTATTCTCTACGTAAGTTTTAGCGATGAGCTCGAGCTTATCAACAGGTATACCTGTTATTTTAGATACCTCCTCGGCTGTATAAGCTTTTGACATATCTTTGAACTCTTTTATCTCACTCAGATCAACGTTGAACCTTGTTGCATATTCCTTGAATGTATCAAGTTCATCTACAGGTGGATTTCTCTCCCAGAATGCATAATGAAGGAGATACATCATGAAAGCCAGATCTGAGCCTGGCCTAAAGAATGTGAATATATCTGCCTGAGAAGCAGTCCTATTGTACCTAGGATCTACGACTATTAATTTCAGTCCCTTCTCCTTACCCCTCAGAGTATGCCTCATACTGACTGGGTGGTTCTCAGCAGGATTACCACCGAATATCAAGTAAGCCGTTATAAATTGAGTATCTATGAAAGTTTGAGTCTGAGCTCCGAAACCTACAGTACCAGCAAGGCCAGCCACAGTCGTAGAATGACATCTTCTAGCATCATGATCTATGTTATAGCTTCCTAGCATTGTCGCGAGCTTCTTTATGATGTATGCTTCTTCATTGGTAAGCTTAGCTCCAGCCTCTATCCAAAACGGGAACTTCTTGCCTTTATAGTAATAACCATCACTATTCTTCGGATTCCATCCAACTTCATCTAATATCTTCTTCGTCTTCCCAGCTATATAGTTAAAGGCCTCATCCCAAGTTACACGCTTCCAGACAGGCTTATATTTCTCCAGTATTGCTCTAAGCTCATCTTGATTTCTTACTTTCTTTAGTTCTTCAACAGGAGGTTTGGGATTGACCCTTATCATAGGATATCTTAGCCTCCTAGAGTTATACTCTCCAAGTAGCTCCAAGGACGCTTCTCCTTTGGGACATAGCTTCCCTTCATTCAGCGGATTATCTGGATCTCCTTCTAAATGAACAACACTATCTCCATGTTTATAGAATATTATTCCACAGCCAACGGAGCAATATCCACAAACTCCCCTAACTTCTCTTGTTATCTGTAAGTTTTTCTGGCCTATCTCGCCAAGATAGTACCTTTTAGGCTTAGGAAGTCCAAGTACTTTCTTTGTAGCATCTGAGAACATTAAAGAAAATGCACCGAGGCCCGCTACCTTGAGAAAAGTTCTTCTTGAAACCTTCAAATCTTCTATCAAATTTTTTATCACCTCTCTTGCAGAGTAGGGTCAAAGACCCTAAAACTTAGTTGAGACTTTTACAATATAAATATAGCCGAAAAATAACTTTATTATTCATTTTGGGATAGATATATCGAATCATAGTTATTATAATTGTGATAACGTAATTGTCATATATAATTTATCATATGTTAATTAGTCTTTATGTTTTCGGAAGTCATTAGCCAATTGTATACAAAGGGTTATAATCGAGGATTGGACCATTTAGTGTATGAGTTGTGAAGAGGATGATAATTTCGTAGAAGAACAGCCAGAAGATGAATTTGCTCTAGAAGAGCTAATGTTCCCTGAGAGGTCTAAATGTAGGAAGAAAGGTAGTAGGAAGAGGGATAAGTTTGTAGCTCGGTGAAAGTCCAAGGATCTTGTTGGTCTCTGCTCTTCTCTTTGTTAGTATACCGTGATGATATCATTTGATGGAATTTGTCACATGGGTATTCTATATTGGATAAGAGATAGTTTTATTAATCTGGGTTTTTAGGGAGTAGTCAGGAATGAAACAAGAAAGTCTTCTAGATAGTTTGAAAGCATATAGAGAGGTAGCAATCACATACAAGGGACAAAGAATCCTCGATTCAAAACTTGCTAAGATTTTGGAGGACATAGATAAGAAAGGCTCTATTCTCTCTGCTGCCAAATCACAGGGAGTATCTTATTCGTGGGTTTGGAACAAAATTAATGAAATGGAAGAACTATTAGGAGAAAAGGTAGTCTGTGTGAAGAGAGGAGGTCATAGAGGGGGAGGGGCCTCCTTAACAGATACTGGGAGGCTCGTTTTAGATTTTTATAATCAATCATCAGCTAAAGGTTATAGAAGGCCCTCTAAATCTAAAGCTGAAACTAAGGAGGATAATACAGTATTTGGTGGGGGGTATGACCCTATCATAGAGGCTCTCCTAAAGCAATATGCCAGTGAAATAGAGTTTCAGTGGACAGGGTCCCTTACAGCTTTAACAGGTCTTCTTGCAGGTACAGTAGATATTGCTGGTATACATTTATATGATCCAGAGACAGGTACTTTTAATATCCCTTACGTGAGGAGGCTCTGGCTATCCGATTCCCTTATAGTGATGAGAGGATTTGAAAGAGAAATAGGCCTCATATTCAGGCCTGAGCTGGATGTATCCTTTCCATCGGAGATAATAGAGAAGGGGCTTCGATATGTTAACCTAATCAAAGGTCATGGAGCCAGAGTACTTGCCGACTGTCTTCTAAGGATGAGTGTTAGGATGCTAGGTCATAGTGATCCCAATTTGGAGAAGTTGATAAGGGGATACGATGTCGAGGTGAGAACGTCATTTGGGGTAGCCAAGAAGATAGTTAGAGGAGAAGCTGATGTTGGATTCGGCATAAGGAAGGTAGCCGTAGAGTTCGGTTTAGGGTTCAAAAGGTTATTATGGGAGAATTATGATCTTGCAATCCGAAAGGAATCGTTAGGAAAGCTTATGATATCTAAGATAATTGAGATTCTCACATCAGAGAAAGCAAAGAGTATGATAAGGAAAAGTGAGGGTTATAGACCTTCACCTGATTTTGGTGCCATTCTCCTTAGATAAGACTTAGAGCATTAACTGGGAACATGAACTATAGTTCCCTGTATCCTACTCGGGAAACATTTCCTCGATATGGCTCGTATCAGGGTTCCAAACTTTCAATTTTATCCCCTTTTTCTCCTTAGGTTCTATCATAAGATATCTCTTGGAAGTTTTGGTGGGTATTATAAAGTACTCATCCACTCTACCACTCTTATGGTAAAGTACTAGTTTATACTTATTCTCTGTCCTTTCTTTCGTTTCTAGGTCTCTATACTCTATGAGAGCGAACTGACCTCTGGAGACTATTGTCCTTATTTCCTTCTTTCCCTTCCTACTTATCGTTATTGCCTTCTCCACAGACATACCCATCAAATATTGCTGTGATAGGAGGATATAATCTTCTCCATTTAGTAACCATAGCCTTCCTCCGTGAAGCCACTTGTCTCTTCCTTTTTGAGATTAAGCTTCAGCATATCTCCTATTGTCGGTCTTCCTAACTTCTCATACTCTTCCGGAGTTAGTGTTATGGTTACCGCAGGCATTTGAACCTGAGCAACTGGAGTAGGTAGCTTCATGTACTTCTCCATAGCCCTGACTACTTGAAACATCATAGCTTCCTCCTCGCTCTCAGGAGGAGGTACCTCTTCAACACCTTTAGGCCTGCTTAGAGAGAGGATTACCCCAGGAGGAGCTTTCCTGACTTCAGTCACTTCTAAATAAAGTTCTAACATTATAACCCCTTTTTTGAGTTGCATACATTAATAATGTTTGATCCTCCATTTCTTCAGTAGTCGCTATGAGCATTAAGCTTTTCGAGGTAATGGAGGAAGGTACCTCATCCTCCTTCCCTCCCCTATTATCGCCTCAGCTAGCTCTCTAGGACTGTTATAACCTCTTGTATAGTCTCCTCTGGTAGAATAAACTCCTATTATAGGAGGAGCTAGCTGATCTATTAAGGAGATCGCTTCCTTAGCGCTCCACACAGCCAGCGCCTTGAAAACTCTCTCATCATCAGCTGCTATCTTCCTGAATCCTAGTAAAATAATTGCATCTGGCTTTACAGGCATCAGGCATTGAATTCCCTTGACAAGTTCATCTAAACTGTCAGGAACGTATGTAGATGTGTAAGCTATTCTACCGGCAGAGTATGCCACTTTCACACTTGCTCCAGCCCAAGCCAGTTCCATGAGTTCTTTAGGCATGCTTACTTTCCTCAATGATATTGCAGAGGCTACTCTATATCCAGAACTTGCCAGTATCTTAGTAAGAGCACCATATAAGTCATTTCTTTTGCTTCCTAAGATTGATACAAGCATCATTTTCATCACCCAGGCCATCTCTCGGATGATACAAACTTAGCTAGAGCCATAAAGACCCCATGCACATATAAATCAGTCCTACTTACCGCCCCTCTCGTGAAAAATCCTATAGCACCTTCTTCCCTCCTTATATTTGCTCTGCCACTTATTTCAGCCATGAGGTCTCCCAATTCCTTCCCCATGAGGAGCTTAGGAATGAAGCTTCTTGGACATTCAAACCAGCCGCTAGTTCCAGTGTTATAAACTCTATCCTTTCTCTCTATCCAGACGAACCCGGTACAGTAGTAGCGGCCGGCAAAATAGGATATTCCTCCTTCTATACCCACCCCGAAGTCGGCACCTGTCTTCATTAAAGAAGCTTTAGCCCTGTTCTTGGCTCCTTCTACTACCAAAGGCCCAATAGGCTCTAGAGGTACTCTGCTATCTACCTTGACTCCTTCTACCTCAACGATCCAAAATTTAGAGAAAGCACGCTTGGTAGCTTCTATTTTAACGGGGTTTGTGGAACCTACTGCAACCAACAACTTCTCCATCTCGGATCATAATCAATGTACACTTATACTTATTACTACGCACCTCATTAACTCCTGGTGATCATCTGACAGGTGAGATAGAGGCCCAAGTAGAGGAATATCTCAATAAAATGAATGTGAAATACCGGAAGGAAGAAGGTGCAATCACTTCTCTTTGGAAGGTCGGAGATAAGGAGTATTGGGTTCTCGTATTCATCGGAGACGATTGGGTTGCTGTTAGAGCAACAATTTTGAGGAAAGATAAGGTTCCACAAAGCGTAGATTTCTTTAAGCAGCTGCTTAAAGCCCATTACAGCCTTGCGGAGGTGAGATATGACATGGATGAGGAGGGTAATATAGGATCAAGTAAAACAATACCAGCTACAGGCCTTAATCAAGATATATTCTCAAGCGAGTTCAATTCTATTGTCTTCGCTATAGACTACTTCAGACAGGAGATAGCTTCTAGGTTTGAGATAAAACTCTAGACTAATCTAAACTAAAATTATTTTCTTCACTTTCATTAGATCTTATCTCAAGGATTAACATTTATGGGTAGGGAACTAGTTCAAAGGATTTACCACTATCCTCTATCTTTCCTCTATAAACTCATCTACAGCCATTCCAAAATGTCTAGCCATTCTACCTTCGACGTATGCTAGTATCTTATCTCCAATCTTAGCTTCAGTGACTGATAAAGGAGTTCCATCAGGCCTCATTAGAGGAACAGTCTCTGCGAGCTGAAGAATTGCCCAACCTTCTTTTCCATTAGTCTTAGCCCTGATTAGGACTAAAGGCCTTCTTTCCATCTTAGCCCTTCCTGTGCTCATGACTCTTTTCCTGCCATCCTTGCTAACTGCTAATACCTCTACTCCAGACCTTATCTCGGATAGATACTTTGTCTTTTCATTCGGCATTAGTATATAGTTTGAAACAGCCCCAGCATTAACCCTGAACTCCCTAGGCGATGTGAAAGGCGATTCTAAATTCTCACTATGAACTAGGAGGAAGAAAGAAGCGGAACCGCCTACAAGCATTCCCTCCCCCTTTGAAAGGATTGAGGCCGTATCCACGCAAACCCGATCACCCATACCTACCTCTCTAACCTCAGTAACTTCTGCAGTGACTAGGTGTAGGGGAGTAGCCTCCTCAAGTATTCTCTTAGCCTCGCTTAACTCACTTAAATCATGTATGGAGACCACCACTCCCTTTATTCCTCTTTCCAATACTCCCAAGAGGGATCTAGCTTCTTCAAGTGTGGTAGCAATAGCATAGATCCTATCCCCGCTGCCAAGGCTAGCAATTAAATTCTCTAAAGGAATTATCTTCCAGCCCTTGCTATCTATGAGTACATTCTCAGAAGTAGCAGCTTCCTCTACTATAGAAAGATCATCTGGACTCTTAATCCTGACTAATGTGAGATCCCCTTTAGAAGGCCATTCTTCCACTTTGACTAGAGATGAAGCATTAACTGAACCCTCTAAACTCTCCCTCGCTTCCTGACTTAAGGCCAGTATCTTAAAGCCCATCTTAGCAGCTTTCTCTATAATCAGATCGGGAGAGTTATCAGCCAGAATTATGAGTTCCTTGGACTCCGTAGACATCGCATTAGCCTATAGAAATGAAGTAATTTAAGTTGAAGTGCGATTCTCTCTGCACTCCCAATATCTAGAAATTGTTACATTAACTTGATGGATGCAAATTTCGTTCTACTTGGAGCTTCTCTCTGGCGGTGATTCTATTAGGCTAATAAAGAGCTTCTTAAAGCCCATCTTAGCAGCTTATAGTATTCTCCACATCTTCGATCTCACTGGACTGGATGGTATATATCTAGCCGGTATGGATATTATCCTAACAGGTGCCTGGTCCTTTTCCCAATTCCCTCACATAATTGTAAGGAGGAACTCTAGGCACTTCGATTAAGTATCTCCAAGAACTCTGGTTCTGCACGATACCTGGGCCTTTTCGACAGAACCCTCGTTAGCTCCTCCTTTCTCGGTTTACTAATCTCTTCTCTCACTACCTTGACAGCGCATCCTCCGCAGTATCCAGCTCCACTACATAGTAGAGGAAAGACAATTATTCTGCTTATGATATTAGCAAGCAGTTCTCCTTCAGCTGCATCAGCCATATCAGCTGGGAGTATCTTCATCTCATCTTCACTTTAGACTTCTTTAGATTGATCTAACCACCTCCACTATTACTCTTAGTTTCCTTATAGCTGACTCATAAGCTTCTGGACCAGCTGATTTTAGACCACCGAATCCACAATCTCCACTTACTAAATCTACTCTTTCCTCGCCAAATCTCTCGATTATAGCCTTTAGAAATCGCCTGACTTCATCCTTGCTCTCCACCCTCAAGCTCTGAGCACTGACAATTCCGGGTGAAATTATCTTACCACCTTCCTCCAACTTTTCCCTCGAGAACCTCTCCAAATTAGATCTGGAATTATAGAACTCATGGCTAAGATATTTGAGAGGCAGTTTCATCAGCAGGTTTGCCAGTTTAGGAGACAGCTTACCGCATATATGGGTACCTCTCTTAGCTCTCACGTTAGAGAATACCTTCTCGTATGACTCTACTATATCTTCTTCAGTGTAATCGAATAAGATCCTTCTCCCTATTAAGAGATCGACTACTGGTTCATCAATGAATATATATCCAAAACCTTTAGAATTTATTTCTCTGGATATCTTGGCGACATATGGTACGAAAAATTCAAATAGATTCTTCTTATCCGCTACTAGTGAATTGAATATACCTCCTTCTTTTATCTCAACCCTGCTAGCGAGGGTAAATGGACCTGTTATAGGAAATCGTACTTTAGAAAGGTCGAAATTCATTTCTCCAGCGATACTGAGGAACCAATCAACTTCCTCTATATTGATTTGAGGTTCTCCTCTTAGATCTATGGGCCTGTACTTCCCTCTCCCTATTGGTTCCAGGTACCCCATCTCAGCTAGGGGTTCAAGGTACATATCTGTAAAAAGCCTCAGTTGAGGTACTGGAGGTATGGTTATCCCGGCATCTAGCGTATCTAGGAAGGCCTTCCTCAGATTGTTTATTGAGTGATCTAGAGGGTAACTGCCCACATGAGACGTCTCCACTTTCGACACCTATACTAGGTGATCCTCAGAGAATTAAGCATTGACCTCAATCTAGGTCTAAAATCACCCAATTGCCTAACAGAATACTCTTGGGCCTGAGAGATGGCAGCTGTTATTTCGCCTTGCATGCACTCAAAGCTCTTATTTATCATGTACCATCGCCTAAAGATGGTAGTAAATTCTAGAACGAAACTCACATGCCTTATCGGCCACCCCATCTCTCATTCCATTTCTCCACTGATACATAACACCTCTTACAGGGATCTGGGATTGAATGCTATCTATCTAGCCTTCGATGTAATTGATTTGCCAAAGGCTTTAAGAGGCCTGGAAGAACTTGGAGCTATAGGCTGTAACATAACCATACCTCATAAGGAGCTTGCTCAGGATCTTATGAGCTGGTTGAGTGATAGTGCTGAGCAAGTGGGAGCTGTGAATACCGTGAAGTTCGATGACGGTCTCTTAGGATATAATACTGATGTGAGTGGCGTGATCTATAGTCTCAACCTGTTCAACACAAGTCATTTTGATAGAGTCCTCCTATTAGGCGCCGGAGGAGCTGCAAGATCCGTTTTAGCCGGTATTTTCGGAAGAGCTAATAGGGTATATGTGACATCTAGAAGGATTAAAAGAGCTAGAGGAATCCTAAGCCTATGTAGCAGGCTGGGACTAGATGCTGAGGCCATCCACTGGGAAGAGAGAGAGAAGTATGTCGGGAAAGTAGATTTACTAGTTAATGCAACGCCGCTTGGAACTCTGAGTGAAGAGATTCCTATCAATCCAAAATTCCTCAAGCCAGGCTGTCACGTGTTCGACCTAGTTTACAATCCTCCTAAAACTCACCTAGTGAAGGAAGCTATTAGAATGGGATGCGAGGCCGTAGGAGGAGTCCCTATGCTAATTAGGCAGGCCTCTGAGAGCGAGAAGATATGGTTTGGTGCTAATCCTAATGAGGAGATAATGATGAGGGCTGCAATAGATTATCTAGGTGATTAAAGTGAGGAAGATAAGGGTTAACGGTGCCATCACTGTAGTCAATGCCATAGCAAGCTGGAAGGGATCTGCTATAGGGATAGATTACGAGGTTTCAGCAACAGCAGAGGTATCGGATGATCTTCATGTGAGGCCAGATGATCTTCTCATTAGAGAAGCAGCGTCGCTAGCACTCAAGGCCATAGGGGGAGAGGGTGCCTATGTCGAGGTTAAATCAGAGATACCGATAGGTTGGGGTCTGAAGAGCAGTAGTGCAGTAGCTAATGCCACAGTCTTGGCAATAATGTCCTTATATGGAGAAGTTAGCATGAAGAAAGCTTTAGAGATATCAGTAAGGGCCTCTAGGATGTCTGGAGTTAGCATCACGGGAGCTTTGGATGATGCGGCAGCCTCGATGCTTGGGGGTTTCGTCATAACTGATAACTTGAAGGATGAGATCCTCATGAGAGCTCCTTTAAAGGAGAGGAACGTGGTCATACTTTTACCTGATAGAGAGAAAGCAAAGCTAACAAGAGAACTTGACGCAAATATGATGAAACCCCTGGCTAATGTCGCAGAATCGATATTTGATTTATTACCTAAGAGAGTATGGGAGGCCATGACCCTCAACGGCCTCCTCTACTCCTCAATATTAGGTTACGATCCCAGTCCCGCCTTGGATGCAGTGAAGCTAGGTGCTCTAGGAGCGGGTCTTTCTGGTACCGGTCCAGCAATAGCTGCCGTCTGTGATAAATGCGGTGAGATCGTCAGGAAGTGGTCCTCTTTAGGTAAAGTTGTAGTCAGGAGGATAACCAATGAGGCTGCCAGGTTCACTACATAGTCCATTAGGTATTTAGCTCCTCTATAATTGCTAAGAGATAAGGAGAATGTGCCGCAAATGCACCACTTATCCAACCAGCATTAAAGAGACCTTAGTTCATTCCATCTAGCTAGATTAACTGTTTGTTTTATGAAATCTGGGAGCAGCTTAAAATACGTGCGCTTAGCGTATCTTTCATCTGCCATGATGAATATGCCTCCATCCTCCTCCGATCTTATTACCCTTCCAAGGGCTTGAGAGGCTCTTCTTAGCGCTGGAACTACATATGCTAGATATCTTCCCCTCCTTGTCCCATAAACTCTCTGACTATATTGGATAAAGAGCCTTGTCTTCGTTGTAAGACGATCGAATGGTATTCCTAACAGCATTACTCCTTCCAGTTCCTCACCAGGGAAATCAGCTCCTTCAGCAAATCTGCCACCAGAAGGCGCAACTAGCAATCCTATCTTACCCTGCTTGGGTAGCAGCTTAAACTCATCTAGCATATTACTGGCTTCATCACCAGGCATATCTTTCTTCTCAATAAAGAGATGGCAATTATGCCTACCTGATAGCTCCTCTATACTTGGTAAGACCTCATCCTGAATTCTATAGCTTGCAGTGAATATGGCTAGATTCCTAGGAAGAGATAAAAAGGTATCTATGACTCTGAAATACCTCCCAACCATTTCTCGTGATAGTTCCTCCCCCTTTGTGCTCACTCCCTCTATTATAATACTTTTAACCTTATCTGGATCCGCCGTAGATGGAACGCTCATTCTGGCACATTTTTCCACTCCTGTGGTCTCAGCAAAGGCATCTATTGGCTCAAGGGTCCCTGATATGAATATGACGGAGTGAAAGTCCTTCCAGATGGAAGCCAGTATGTCCCTAGCGCGCATATCCCATACTTCAAGCTTCACTCTCTCCTTATCTCTAGAATAGAGATAGGCTACCCCATCTTCTCCTTTTTTCTCCAAGGCTGCCACTAAGAAATCGGCTAGGGAGTTTAAGTAAGAACGAGGCTCCTTCCCCTCAATAATCCGATCCTTATATATATCATTAGCAAGCTTGTAAATGAATCTTATATCTTCTGGCGTGAAATCGGTGGAAGATAGGAGGTCTTCCAAGTAAAAGGTACCGTCCTTTGATGTTGTTACCTTCAGCATGAAATTTGATAATCTCTCTATTTTCTCCCTAAGCCTATACTCATCATTTGGATCGTATTTCTCCGCCTCTCTAAGAGATCTTTCAACGGTAGTGGAGGTAATTGATTTACTATTCATTTCTATAGCGGCCCTATTTATATTATGGGCCTCATCGATGATGAGTATAGATTCCCTAAAGGGAATCTTCCTCCTTATAACCCATCCAAGCGGTGAGAGTATGTAGTTATAGCTCAGAGAAATGACATGGGAGTATTCTAGGAGAGCTATTTGTAGGAAGTAAGGGCATACCTTCATCTTTTTCGCTATTTCAAATATTTCAGAAAATGTAAGAGGCTCTGAAGGAATTAGTAGATCTCTCATTCTCTTTAGATTGCGATAATAGAGACATTTATCCCTCTTCATTCTGCAAAGCGTTCCAACTCCCTCATAGCTCTTAACATTAAGCTCCCTAGCCAGAAGGCACATATCTCTCTTTCCCCTGAAGGAGAGGCCAAAGACCCTTCTCTTCTTATTCACCATTGCCAGCTCTTCTATCGGTCTATCCGTCTCATTTCCGGTTCTAACAGTCCATATTATGGATCCTTTCATACCCTCTATGAGAGGGAGTAGAGCAGCGAGCACTACGGGAGTCTTCCCGAATCCGGTAGGCGCATGAAGGCAAAAATTCTTTCCCTCCTCTACGGCTGATCTTATGGATGCTATGGCCTCCTTTTGATAGTGACGAGGTTCGTAGGGAAAGTACTCTAGATCTGGATCCATAATGATACCCTCATTCTGATGGTATTAAAGCGGTCTGATTCGTACTATCATATAGACAGTTTGATATAAGGTCGCATCTAGTAGATCTTAGGCTGATGGCCTTCAAATCAATTTCTATCTGAACGATCTCATTCACATTCCGATCAGTTAGCTAGCTGATGGAATTTATGTCTTCACAGGATATATGATTCTTATGTCCCTGTAGCTTAGGCTTAGCATGTAGACATCCTGACCCGGTATTTTCCTATTAGGATTTAGTAGAATAGGATAGAATAGAATAGAAATCAGCCATTACAAATATTCACTTAGGATATAAGATGCTTTGAGAGGAGGAGTATAGGGTCATCCTATGAGCGATATCCATAAATAAAAGGAAAGATCTTGAAATACTTGGAAAACTAAGGTTCCAGTACTTCCTTTACTTTCACCGCAGGCCCTCAGCGCAAATGCTATCAAGGCTGGGAGAGAGAACATACTTTCTCCGCTTTTAAGGAAAGCTAACTTAGGTGAATTTATGGCTTATATCGTAGATAAAGAAATAGAAGTGAAGAAACTAGGATCTTTGGGTGTAGTAAGAAGGGCTACAGAAGTGATTTAAATGGAGAAATGCGCAGTTTTTGACATAGATAATACACTTTTTGATGCAAGAGAGAGGTATAGAGTGGCCATAAGAAAGTTTAATGTTCTTTCTCCTAGAGAACTTCCTTTTGAATTACAGAAGGATTTTTGGAAGGACTTTATGAGTCCCGAGCTATTTCACTTAGATAAGCCTATCTCTAGATCAATAGAGATGATAATAGGTGCTAAGAAGAGGGGTCTGAGGATCGTTTTGGTAACTGGCAGGTATGAGTGGTTGAGAAGGGAGACCATCTTGCAGTTAATGTTAGCTGGAGCTCCCTCTGATGAGTTGTTGATGAGGCCCAGTGATAATTATCAGGAGGACAGAGAACTAAAGCCATTCCTGATAAAGGATCTAAAATGCGAGGTCGTAGAGTATCATGATGATGACTTAGGTGCTCTACTAGAGATGAGAAAAATGTTTCCTAATGCGTTATTGTTCTTGCATAAGCCTGATGGAACCTTTAATATACTTCCTTATGGAGATATGCCAAAGCGATCTCATCTTCTCTAGTTCATCGCTGATCTTACGTGGCTAAGTATCTAGAGGATTATAACTGCCCCCGAGGATAGACGAGCAGGGTTTATAGCTACAATCCTTGAGGGATGTAGGCAGTAAGTAAAGTAAATTAGTTGGGAGATCTACATAAGAATCATGAGAAAATCTAAGAGGTATCTCATTTGGGCTTTTATCCTGTTGATAGCTATTGCATCTCTTGCAGCATGCCCAGTCAATTTAGAGGAGGGAATATCATATGCTTCCAGCTGGGGAATACCAGTAACATTTGGAATATCAGCATTATTGATATCGATTAAGCTGAGATCTGCTGGTTTAGATACTTTGAAGCCTTTTGCTGCATTCACAGCGGCTTTCGGCTCTCCTTGGGTGGTAATCTTAACTATTTTTGCTTCGAATAGAGTTATCTTGGTTTTATATTATGAAGGAATAGGAAAGAACTATCTTCTAATGCTAATATCATGGTTTATTTATCTGGCCTTATCTTCTTATATAATAACATTTAATCACAGTAGCGAGAAGATCATTGAGGTTTCATCCATTTATATGGTACTATCTGCCGCGATTCTATCTATACTTCCCATCTGTTCCGTTGAATGCTTAGTTTGCATAGTTCCCGCTAGCTTGATCTCTATAGGGATTCTCGGAATAATAGTTGAACCTAGGAGGCTCATTTGATAGTAAAGTTAGAGGACCCTTCGTTCATTAAGGAGTATTTTTGGTTCAGCTCGAAGTTCTCTCATATTCTGTCTGTTATGAGTGCTAATAAAGTTAATTATCTAATCTAATAGCTTATCTAGCCTTTTGAAGGCTTTATCTATCTCTTTTGGGGTTATAGAGAAGCCCTCAAACACGATGCTCTTCAGGACATCTAAAGGAGTTTCATCAAAGTACATATTCACTAGATTAACTCCCTCGAGCTCTGCTACCTCTCCGGGCTCCCTCTCTTTAATTACATAGGTTTCGCTGTAGAGCTTTAATAATCCTGGAACAGTGATGGTACTCACTGATAGAGCTAGAGGGTAGGTTCCGGCCTTATTTACTAGATACTTGGGAGTTACTCTATCAGCTCCTACAAGTCCAATAGCTCCAGATCTTTTAGCATACCAAGGCAGCAGAGCATCAATCACTAAAGTGATTGAGAATCCTTCTTCTCTGAGTATTTTAGCTGTCTCTATTCCTTCTAGGCCAGGACGTGATTCACTTATGATCACTTTGCTGACACTCGATCTTTTCAGGCAGTTGATCACAGCGGAGCTTCTACTTAAAGTCGCTATTTTCTCAATATTCATGTCTGACAGAAGATTGGCACATGTTTTAGCTAGTTCTACCTTAGATTTCGTATAAAAGCTTTTTAATCTATTCAAGGATCCAGAGCATGCAGAATCTCTCAAATGCCCTAGTATGGACATCTCTGGATGGGCCGTTAGCAATCTATTTGCATCTGAACATGGATCATTGCTTCTAGCTAATATACCCAAAGCATCCTCAAATATCTCGAGAGAACCTCTTCTCTTATCCCTCAGGAGAGAATCAATGCTCGTATGCTAGACCCTCCTCAAATGTATACTTAACCGTTCTAAAGTTCTTTCTAAGATCTCTAACCTCCTTCGCAATCTTGCTTGGATCTTCCTTATCTAGTAGGACTTTTCTGTACAGCTTGGCTATAAGTTTCATCTCATCTCCTCCCATTCCAAGCCTAGTTATCTCAGCTACACCCAACCTCAGTCCACCTGGATCCTTGAAGGTCCTTCCTCTCTTTATATCCCATGGTAGAAGATTTCTGTTCACAATAATGTTAGCCTGCTCAAGCAGTTTTTCGCACTTATACCCTCCACCTACCTCGTCAACATCGAGTAGAACCTGATGACTCTTGGTGAAACCCAAGTGCTCTGCCACTACTTTGAATCCTTCGTCATGCAGGGCATAAGCCAAGGCTTTAGCATTACTTACCACGGCTTTAGCATAGTTCTTGCCAAAGTTAAGAATTTCGCAGGCCGCTATAGCTAGAGCGGCTACTGCATGCAGGTGATGGTTGCTGAGGAGCCCTGGAAAATTAGCTCTCTTTATCAGATCAAATTTCTCCTCATTGTTTGTTATAACTGCTCCATGTTGCGGGCCAAAGAATGTCTTATGCGTGCTAAAGGTCATGGTATCTGCTCCTTCATCTATAGGATGCTGAAATTGTCCTCCCGCTATGAGGCCAGCCACATGAGCTGCATCATAATTCACTAAGGCTCCCATAGACCCGGCCACCTCTACTATCTCCTTAACGGGCTGCGGGAAGAGGATTACGCTACCACCGAGCATCATTAACTTAGGATTATACTTCTCTATCCTCTTGATAGTCTTGTCTACATCTATGTTCATGTTCTCATCATCGAACGCTATATACCTGACATTTAGCCCTCTCACTGCCCCGGCAGTGCCTCCAATGAATTGGCCCTTAGATCCTGTAAGGGGTCCCATACTTATGTGCCCTCCTTTAGTTATTGGGAGGGCCATCACTACATCTCCCGGCTGAGTTAAAGCTGTATAGATGGATAGATTAGCTACTACGCCACTGATTGGCCTAACATCAGCAAATCTAATGTGATATATCTCCTTTATGAGATCCATTGCTAGAGATTCGACCTTATCTATATATTTTGTCCCAGCATAGACTCTCTCGCCTACCCATCCTTCTGCATATCTATGACCGAAATCGCTTGCTATAGCTCTTCTAACAGCCGGGCTGGAGACATTCTCACTAGCTATCATGGGAAGAGAGGAATCAAACCACTTGCGATGCTCCTCTATCGAGGAGAGGACCTCCTTATAAGCGCTTCGAGGATCCAAAATATCACACCCAATATGGGATGAGGGAAGAAGTTATAACTGTAAGCGAACTTAAAGTAGAATGCTTGAGGAATATGTGCTTAGGTGCATCCAGTGTGGTCATGAGCTTAAAGCCGATCCTTGGGTGCTGTCCTGCCCTAAATGTGGAGGCCTTTTATCCTCTGAGATTAAGGAGAAGCCCCTAGCCATCTCATGGTCTCTTTTTAGAACTAGAAGATTTGGTGTCTGGAGATATAAGGAACTCCTGCCTCGGATAAAGGAACCGGTTACGTTAGGAGAGGGTGGAACTCCCCTAGTGAAGATAGGTAAGAAGATATGGGTTAAATTTGAGGGAGCTAATCCAACTGGGAGTTTTAAAGATAGGGGAATGACTGTAGCTGTATCTTTAGCTAAGGAAAGCGGTGTTAAAAATGTTATATGCGCATCCACTGGAAACACAGCTGCTTCTATGGCTGCCTATGCATCAAGAGCTGGGATGAGAAGTTTTGTTGTGCTTCCTAAGGGAAAAGTGGCGAGAGGAAAACTTGCACAGACTGCTCTCCACGGTGCCATAGTAATAGAGATAGAAGGACCGTTTGATCTGGCTTTAGATGTTGTAAGGGAAATAGCTGGTCCTGATACTGGGCTCTATCCACTAAACTCTCTCAATCCTTGGAGGATTGAGGGACAGAAGACCTTAGCATATGAAGTAGTAGATGAGATAGGAGTACCTGACTGGATTATTTTACCTATAGGAAACGCTGGTAACATATCGGCTATATGGAAAGGCTTTTTGGAGATGAGAAAGTTCGGGCTGATAAGAAGAATGCCAAAGCTTGCCGGTGTACAAGCAGAGGGAGCAGCCCCCATAGCGAGGGCATTTAAGGAGGGAAGGAAGGAGCCCCTATTCACTGACAATCCCAAAACAATTGCAACGGCTATAAGGATAGGAAGACCAGTTAACTGGGCTAAGGCATTCAAAGCGTTGAGAGAGAGCCAAGGAGTCGCTGAGATTGTAAGCGATCAAGAGATAATAGATGCTCAGAGGAAGTTAGGAAGGATGGGTCTAGGCGTAGAACCTGCTTCTGCTTCATCCTATGCTGGCTACCTCAAATTGCTGAAAGGAGATGTGATGGGAGAAGAAGATCGCATAGTAATGATTGCTACTGGCCATGCCTTAAAAGACCCAGACTCCTCACCTCCAGTGGAATCTATAAGAGCCTTAAATAAAGAAGAGGCAATTAATAAGATAAAGGAGTTGATCTCATGAGGGTTAGGGCTTGGAGCACAAGCGCTAACCTAGGTCCAGGCTTCGATATAGTGGGAATAGCCCTCAGGGCCTTTAAAGATTCGGTAGAGGTTGAGCTGGAAGAAGGAGGCCCAAATGCTCTTGTCACAGAAGTTAAAGGTCCTTACTCATCCTTAGTACCGAGGGGAAGGGATAATGCTGCTGCCTTCGCAGCCAGAGCAGCATTGGAGATCGCTGAGCAAAAGCTAACTGCCAAGATAAGGTTATGGAAGGGAGTTCCTCCGAGGAGGGGATTGGGGAGCAGCGGCGCCTCCTCGGCTGCTGTCGTTAAGGCAATAAATATAATGCTAGGAAACCCATTAGATGAGAATAAGTTGATAAAAGCTGCAGCTGAAGGAGAAAGAGCTACATCTGGGCATCCTCATCTAGATAATGTGGCTCCTTCTCTTCTAGGTGGGCTTGTCATAATAGGAGAAGAGATTGTAAAGATAGAACCTTCAGTTAGGTTTGTGCTTGCAATTCCTTGGATAAATACTCCAGATAGAAAAACAGAATTCATGAGATCCATACTCCCTAGAAAGATTGAGATGAGCAAGTTAGTGAAGAATTCAGCTAGCCTTGCACTGCTGACTTTAGGGATGGCGACCGGTGATTTAGAGATAGTCGGCAAGGGAATGTCCTTCTCAATCATAGATGAGTTGAGATCTAGGATGATCCCCGGATTCAACAAGATTAAAGAAGCAGCAATGAGAGCTGGTGCCCTGGGGTTATCTATAAGCGGGGCTGGGCCTAGCCTTCTCTTCCTTTGTGATAAGTGCGAGCCTGTTCTAATGGCAGTTAAAAGAGCTTATATTTCGGTAAATATACCAGCTAGTATAATGGTTGTAGAGCCAGCTGAAGGATCTGCGAAAGAATGAAGGGTGTAAGTAATGGAGGAATTTGTAGGCCTAGCTCTCCTGCTCGTTGATCTAATGCTCCTTATAGCAACCATAATTCTCCTGTATTTCAGCAGACATGAAGCGGAAGGTAGAAGAAAGTTGGTTGAGCATCTTATAGAAGCGACGAGGGTTCTTACTAGGACTCAATACTTTCACTTCGTAATAGATGCTATGAGGAGTGCGAAGAGGGAAATTTTCGGCTCTATTACCGGAGCTAAGCCAGGAGAATCATTGGAGTTCTTCGAGAAGATCGTCGATGAGATACAGCATGCCACATCAAAGGGCGTGAGAATAAGATACCTGGTTCCTGAAGGAAGGGGATGCCTTTACGTTGGATATAGATATACTAAAGCGGGAGCTGAAGTAAGATATCATAGTGGTCTAGTTGTGTATGATCTGAGGCATATGGTTGTAGATGATAGGGTAGTAGCGATGGGATTCCCTGAGAGAGTGGGTGCTGAGCAGCCCACTAGAACGGGAATAAAGATAGAGTCAGAAAGCCTAGCTAAGATATTTAAGGAGAGATTTGAGAAGCTTTGGAGAGAAGCAGTACCTTATGAGAAATACTTGAGCCAAGTTATTTCAGATATAGAGAGAGCTAACCCGAAGATATCGCCTAATCTTGTAGCTAAGCAGTTAGATCTTCCTATTGATGAAATAGATAGAGTATGGACTAATATGAATAAGAGTATTGACCAAGGATAATAGAATCAATTCAATTTGATTTGATTTTTACTTGCTATTGAATATAATATTACTTTTGTTTTTATCTTTCTTGGAAATCGTCCGCTCACTTTCACCTTTCTCTTTTATCGATAGGGCAAAGAGGAAGTCATATAAGGAATAGAGAAGAGCAAATGCAGAGGCAGGGTATTCTAAGTATATATCGAGGAGGTCGCCTCCTGCTAATGAGGAGATGGCCCTTGGTCCAACAAGGGAAAGGTTATAAAGGGAGTTCGCAGTTCCTCTATCCTCTACTGGCGTGTTTTCCATAAATAATGTCCATATAAGAGGAGCTGGTGCATAAGATCCCATGGCCTGGAGAACTAATATAATAGATGCTATTAGGAAATTATTCACGAAGGGAAGAAGTGCCATTAACGCTGCGGTCATTCCTTGAGAAATAACGATAAATCTCACCGTTCCTATAACCTTTGAGAGGGAGGGGGCTATTAGATAGCTAAATGATGATACCAAGTAAATTAAGGTGAGGACCGTTCCGACAGGACCTGATTCGACTCCATACTTCTTTCCTAAGTAGTAACTTGTCAGGGGATAGAAGAAGCCCATTGCAAGACTTGATATAGACAAGAGAATGATCAGGTTTCTCGCTACTGAGTTCTTAAATGACCTAGTTACTTCGCTCCATCCCACATGACTGATGCTGGACGCTCTATTTTTCTCCTTTATTAGCAGGAGTAGGGGAATCGCAGATAGAGTAGCTAAGAGAGAGAGAGCTATCATGAACCTATAAGCTTGAGGATAACTTATTCTAGAAGATGCCACCATGAGTTCTGGTATCCACCCCATTAAGCTGCCGGTAGAAAAGCTGATGCTGTATAGAAACATTTGGAGGCTGGACGCTTCCTTCAGTTTGCTCTCCGCAAGATCTGCCAGCCATGACTGGAATGCTGGAAGTGCCAGAGATGAAAATCCCCCTAAAACTCCACTTAGAATTATAGATATTACATTCAGCCCCCAGAACACTACTATTCCTATTGATAGAGCAGATAGAGTGTATCCAAGGAGGACAGGCCTCTTCCTCCCCACCTTATCTGTCATTACTCCAGCTGGCAGGAAGACCAAGGTCATTATAATACCTTCTAGGAAACTGTAGAGCCCTAGATAACTACTATTAATACCTTTTGTCTCAAAGTAAAGTCCCCAAACTGAGTAAAAGAGGCCACCAGATAGACCTGTAGGTATACTTGTGATCAGCAATAGTTTCAAGTCCTTCTCTAGGTTCCCTAATCCATTAATCATTTTGGATAATAAGTAGAATCCTGTATATATTAAATAATTTCCCTTCTTCTTTATCAATTTATCATATAAATTGAAAAAAATAAAGTTTTCATATACAAAATTCCAATACCTATTATTATAGGTAGTATTCTTATCTGAAAAATCGGGAGGAATGGAGAGTAATATCCCACATAAAAGATTATATCACTAGCATCTCTTTTAATTCGGGCCGGTGGTCTAGAGGCTATGACGCCGCCCTCACACGGCGGAGACCGGGGGTTCGATTCCCCCCCGGCCCACCATGGTGAAATGATTGGAGAGGGAAGGAAAGATGGCCCGATATTCTATATCTAGATTAGCTGGGAAACCCATAATAACTGATAAAGGCCTTATGCTGGGGGAGGTTACTGATTTGGTGGTCGATGAGATAACCGGAAAGATGATTTCTTTGGTTATTAGAAGTAGTAGGGGTGCTGCTGATGCTCTACTCCAAAAATTAAAGAGAGATAGGAAAGGAAATGTCCTAATTCCTTATTCTACAGTTAAATATATAAGAGAAATGATTGTAGTAGATGAAAGGCTTCTTAAAGTATATATCGCAACTAAGGGATGATCAGGCCTTTTTTCTTGACTCTCTTTCCAAATAATCGGCTATATCCTCAGACAATCCTGACAGGAGTAATTTTACTTTAATGATAGCGGGTGCTTCTTCCTCTGCAACACTTCTCATATATTTAGATCGATCTGCTAGTCCAAGCATTTTATATGCCTCATCTAAATAATCCATAGCCTCATCTATATCTACTGTCTTACCTAATAAGAGATTTTCCCTTATCTTCCGTCTGAGTTCTTCATTTAATTCTAATATATAACTTAAGGACATCAGTTAATTAGTGGCGCATATTTTTACATGTATGCCTTCGCAATCAGCTGGTGAAAGTTTAATGGTGGAAGTTACCCTCAAATCCATTAGGCAGGATCCAGCATTCGAGCTAGATGTACTAAGATTTTCCTCGGAGAACGACTCTCTTACATTAACGTTGGAGCTCCCAAAGGGATTCTTAATCCTTAAAAAAGGATCTAAAGCAGTCCTGATTATAGGAGAGGAGGGAGAAGGAGATCTAGTGATGAAAGGCCACGTCTATAGAGCAGATACTAATTCAAGACAGGTAGAGATATCATTCCATGGACTTTGGCTTAGAATGACCTATAAGAGTTCCCTACCATTCAAATTAATGGAAGGACAGGATGTATATCTCACAATGAGATTCATAAATGGTTTATCAATAAAAAATTAATGTGATTATGAAATTTTTATTTTACTTTCATGCAAGAAATATTAATATTTTTGAATAAGTATTTAGAGTGATGCATGAAAGGACGTGTCCTCTCTGTGGTTCTCCCTTAGTTAGGGAGAATGGTCTGCTTGTGTGTAGTAACTGCGGTTACATTGTGAGTGAAGAATTGCTACCAAGCAGATTTGATGGAGCTTATTATATCAAAGAAGATGAATTTAGATCAATAAATGATATAGTCTCCAGACTAAATTTACCTAGCGAGGTTTCTAACATGGCTAAAGAAATAATATTGAATTATGAGGCCAGTACAGGCAAAAAAGTGACTCTATCTATGCTTATTGCCTCTGTGATAATCTCAGCCAGATTGTATGACATACCTATACCGATTAAAGAGGCCAGCAGGAAATATCCAAGAGTATCCCCTTCTCATCTAGCCTTAACCATCGGTGTGTTGGAAGATGAGCTCCCAAAGAAGGAAGGTGTACCGTGGGAAGGCTATATCAATTATCTCATTAGAAAACTGTCTCGGGATGAGAGAGTTATAGAGATCCTCAAACAATCTTCTGGAAAATTACCTCTGCAGATAATAATAGAGAGACTCAGGATAAACTCTATAAGAGAGATGAGAAGAGTAAAGAAGGATAGTAGATCTCGTATGGTAGGTAGAAACCCTATATACATCGCTGCTGCAATAGTTTACATAACTGGCAAGAAGATAGGTATAAGAGGGCTGTCTCAAGGCCTAATGGCAGATGCCCTAGGTGCGAATAGATCTACCATCTCTAAAGCGTTAGTGGTGGTGAGAAGGGATTGAATTATGAGGAGATTATGTTTGAGATAGAGACCATCTCCCATCAAATAGAGTTTCTCTTCTTTAAGCTTGATGATTTGATGAAGAGGATAAGCAACATTGAAAGTAGGCTGAATACCATTGAAAAGAGGATGGACCTTGAGATTAGGTAGAGAAAACGTTTCGATAATCCTCGCAATAATCCTACTAACTATTACTTATGTGTATAAGCGACTGAATTTAATTCTATCTATTGTAAGTAAATACCAGCTCATTCTAAGTGCTTCATTAGCTCTAGCACTGATTTCTTTAGCTGTACTCTTAAGTAGGAGAAAGATTTATGGCTCTACCCCACTTCAAAACGCATTGACCGTGGAATCTAGAGGAAGAAGATATCTGATTCTTCCAACTGAATTAGAAGTCGAAGAACAGAGCGCGCAGTTAGATCTCAAAAAAGTAAAGGGTATCATAGAGAGTATGAATGTTGGAATGTCCCTCCTAGTAACACAGTGGTCAGGCAGAAGATTCTTCAATCAGATAGTAGGAGGAGGGATTAGTACTAAGCTGTTACTATGGTCTCCTCTAGGAGATCTCAATGAAGCGGAAAACTCTCTTAAGGCTACTCTTTCTGCTCTCAATAGTTCAATAGAGGGAATTAGACTGAAGATTGATGAAAACTTCTCAATTGATCCGGAGGCGCTATCTGGGATATTAAATTTGAGCAAAGGATCAGAAAATCTTGAGGGTATAGCATTTGGAAGAGAAGAGAAAAAAGATCTGCCTATGCTGGAGATAGGTGAGCATAAAGGAAAGGTTATTGGCATCCCCTTGGCGGATATATCAAGGCATATCCTGATCGTAGGTCAGACAGGTTCTGGTAAAACTACAACATCCAAGAGGATAGTATACGAAGCATGGAATTTAGGAATACCCTCTCTCGTCCTAGATATACATTGGGAGTATAAATCTCTGATTTTCCAGCTTGGAGGTAAGATCTTTACAACGAAGGGAGGATTACCTAACATATGCATAAATCCCCTTGCGGAAATTCACAAGAGCAGCGAGAAGGAGATATTTTTACTCTCTGAAACTCTATCTAATATCCTAGACTTGACCCCCTCTCAATTTTATTTCCTAATGAACGGTCTCAAAAGGATTAGAGATCAGGCATTAGATGGTAGCGCTCCCTCAATGAAAGATCTGGTATCTGAGCTTAAGGAGATGAGGCTAGCTTCACAGGCAGAGGAAGAGAGTAGAGCTTCATTAGTCAGAAAGCTCGACCCAATTATCATGTCAGAAGGAGCTGATATATTCAATTATGATAACCTAAGTATCGAGGAGATAGGTGGCTCTCTCTCCCTCATTGACATAGGGGATATAAGAAGCGATATCTTAAAGCAGTTAGTGATATTCTTCATCTTAAGAAGGATAAAAGATAGATTTGTGAGAGAGGAAGGGAAAGCTCTCTATCCAAGGATGCTTATAGTTATAGAAGAGGCTGAAAAACTCATACCACATTATAGCGATGTTACTGGAATGAATATAATCGACAGATTGTTCTCAGAGCTGAGGAAGTTTGGAGTTTCCTTGGTACTAATAACTCAAAGCCTAACAGATATCCCGGAGGGAGTAGTGAGAAATACTGGAACCAAAATATACCATAGAGTCGAATCACCCTCAGATTTGAGGGCCCTCAAATCTATTCTGGGAGAGAAGAAACTTCTGAACCTAGTAACATCCCTCTCGCAAGGAGAGTGCCTTGTTGTAACCTCAAGCTCAGTGTATAGGGCAATGGTTTCCTCTGTAGAGGAAAGATCAATAGATGCTAAGGCCATAGAGAGAATCTTGAGGTATACTCCTTTCTATTGGCCATCTTGAGGCAAAGAATCGATTATTGATATGAAGTCTGAGGACCAGTTAAATCTCCCTAATTCTCTCCTCTTCCTTCCCCTTAAAAAATCTAAAACTACCCTAATCTCATCATCTGGCTTACTTTCACATCCATCTACTTCTACTATCCGTTCCCTTCCTATTATTACTAAGGCATCATAAACAGGACCATCTATCACTTCATACTCTATATTCTCTCTTATTTTACCTAGAGAATACCCCCTAGACCTCAATCTTTCCAAAAGGATTGAAGGTCTGCATCTAATTACTACAGTGATTATTACGAGATCCTTCGGTATCGCGTTAGGGGAAATCGTTTCAACAACTAAGCATTTATTATCAACCAACTTTTTTATCTCTTCTGTGATTGGTACTTCATCTAAAATGAGAGAATTTCTTTTATGATCGATTCCTAAGATGAATCCCCTCTCCTTAGCCAATGATCCAACGTTTAGATAGTCGCATCTTATCTTCGATGCTAGTCTCTTGGCCAATATTGTCTTGCCAGAACCTGGAGTTCCTATCACAACAATTATCCCATGGGGCTTATCTTCTCTCGAGAAATGTTTATATTCCCTATATCCATTCCATGCCTTAGGCTCCGGTGGTGTAGCCCGGCTAAGCATAGGGGCCTCTCGAGCCCCAGACCTGGGTTCAAATCCCGGCCGGAGCATCATTTTTATCTACTCACTTAGTATGGAAGTTCTCCAAAGAGGGAGATGATAGGATGAAAGTTCGCGATTCCAACTAAAGCTAGCCATAGTACATAAGCTACCAAAGCTGTCACTATGAGACGAACTGGTTGTTTGTTATAGGCAGGAATTAGTAGAAATAAAGCCTGCATCATAACTAATATCAAGTAAAAGTTACTTAAAATTACATTTTGGGGTTGCATCCATACGATCATGACCCATACCCCTAGCTCAGCTATGAATAAAGCTACAGGAAATGTGAAAATGGCAAATAATGCACCATAGATTGTTTCTACAAGTACTTTCTTTATGGCAGGGGGTAAGCCTCTCTTTCTTCTAATGGTAGAAGTCTTGCTCCTCCAACTCCTAGACGATCTTAGCATATAGAATCACCCCAACTTTATAATGCTTCCTACATTCTTTCCTTCTATTAGATCGAGTAAAGCTTCTGGATTATCTCCACTTAAAATTATCGTTGAGATAGACGATCTTCTCAGGATTTTAATTGACAATGCGTCGAGAAGCTCGTAAGTACCTGGATGATAGGATTTATCTATTATAATATGCTCTAATTCATCATAAGTTAAAGTTTCTATCTTTTTAGCATCTGGATATAGCTTAGGATCCTTATCATAAACTCCATCGACTCCAGTCATTTTAGCAATAATGTTAAACTCAAGCTTCTCAGCCAAGAGGGCAGCAACTGCATCTGTAGATTGACCTGGCTGCATCCCTCCACTTACAGGTATTCTATTCATTGCTATGGCAACTGCAGCATCTTCATAGCTCTTAACTATTTTAGGATAGGCTAAAGAGCCAAGAGAAGACATAATTACTGTAGCATGCAGCCTAGTAGCAAGTATTCCTGCATAATCTTGGGTATAGTTATCTCCTCCCATGTTCCTAATCACATCTATGTATATCCTTGCTAGGTCACTGCCACCAGTTACTATCGCTATCTTAATACCCAAACCCTTCAACTCTCTCACTACCTTCGATATCCTCATTATCAACGAATAATCTCCGCTCATTATGCTTTTGAATGTATATCCCCCCATTAGGAGGACTAAACCTTCTACCTTCGAGGCCAAAGGATCACCTTTCTCCTAAATAACTTAGTAGAATCTTATGGCTCTTTCTAATCTAGATAAAAGTACAATTCTGCTTTGAGGTGACTCGTCTATTATATTATATCCAGATAAGCTAGCTAGTTTGCGAGCAAACTCCTTCACTTTCTCATGACTTGGCATATTCTCCCTTCTTAATCTCCTCCTTGAGTATCCTATCCACATGTAGGCCTTGGGCTCAACGTAAGTTGGCGTAGATCTCTTTATTATACGAGAAAATTCCCTGATAGTATCATCATCCATATTAAATTCTTTTATGAGGGGAATCCTCATTACCGTAGGACATGAAAATGATTGAAGGAGGTCTAAAGTTCTGTTTACCCTCTCCCAAGCATCAGACCATAAAGGCCTAGTTATCTCCATGTAAAGCTTCTCATTCGGGGCTGGTAAAGTGACATAAAGCTGAGTGGGCTCTTTCTCAAGCCTCTCTAATCTCTCTGGCAAGGTCCCATTTGTAACTATGAAAGTAGTCATTCCCCTTCTAGAATAAGCTTCAACCAATCCTCCTATATGAGGATATAATGTAGGCTCTCCTGTGAGAGATATGGCGGCATGCTTTGGCTCTTCTGCCTCAAAAACCCATTCTCTCTTAAAAACCTTCACTCCCTTATATCCTTGGACCATCATTCGATGGAGCCTTATGCTCTCCTCAGCTATATCTTCAGGGTCATCCCATCTATCCGATTCATCAGGTACTTCTTTCCATCTATTCTCAAGGGGAACATCGCTAACATTTAATCTCCAGCAGTAAAGACATTGTAGATTGCAGAAGGATGCTGTTGGGGTCGTCTGTAGGCAGCGCCACGAAGGTATCCCGTAAAATTTGTGTTTATAACATGTCCTCCCTTCCATTAAGGCTTTTCTAAACCAATGGCATGGTTTTATGGCTGAATGATTTAGAACAATCTTATAGCCCTGCTTTTCCATGAGCTTTCTCACATAATTAGGTACCTTTACAATGCCAGTAGATAACATCTTTATCCATTCTGAGTCCTTGTTCTAGATAATAATGATTCTTCCCATGTTGGTAAGTAAGCAGTTAGAGTTAGCTCGCGATGAGCTAGAGCGTCTGAATTCATTAAGGGAGGAAGCAATGAAGCTGTCAAGGAAATGGCTTTCTCTCTGCAGAAATTCGATCCTGAAAGCTAGGGAGAAGAGGGAATTGGGTCATGTAGAGGACCAGCTGAGGTCTATGATAGAGGAAGTCAATAAATTTCTCAGAAGATGCACACTGCAGTTAGGCTACCTCGATAGTTCCGTAAGATCCTTGATTTCTGACTCTCTCCAAGAGGCAGTAGAAGGTATAGCCCTAGCGAGGTTTCTAAGGGGAATGGAAATACCTAGTCATAAGGAGCTCAATGTTAGCCCCAGGGAATATGTACTAGGAATTGGAGATGCCGTAGGAGAGCTTAGGAGAGTAGCTCTCCAGCTTTTAATAGAAAGGAAAATAACTGATGCCGAGAAACTGGTATCATATATGGACGAGATATATGAAAACCTAAACTCTATGGTATTTCCTGATTCGCTTCTGCCTGTAAGAAGGAAGGCTGATGTCGCTAGATCTCTTATAGAGAAGACTCTCTCTGAGATTATTATGATGAAAACTTCCACCGAGGTAAGAAGCGATGAGTAGGGAATTAAAAGAACTAGATCCATATACCTCACATTTGCTATTGGCTGTAATCCTCCTTGGAGGATCTAAGAAGCCTGTAAGAGCTTCCGATTTATGCGAATACTTGGGCACCTCTAGGGCAACAATATCAAGGTGGATATCAAAAGCTGATAATCTCGGCTTTTTGAGATCAATTATAGCCAAGAGGGTTCAATACATAATGGCTACTCAGAAATCCTTAGAATTGATCAAGACGATATATGAAATGACCGAGGGAGTAAAATGGGATAAAGAGGTGCTAATGGCAGAGGTATTCTCAGGCATGAGAGAAGGTGCATATTATATATCTCGTCCAGATTATGTAATGGGTTTTAAGGAGATAGTGGGATATACGCCATTTCCAGGCACACTGAATTTGAAAATAAGGGAGGAAAATGTTATCAAGGTCAAGGAATGGAGGAGAAAAGTTAGGCCAAGAGTTGTACCAGGTTTTGTTGAAGCGGGGAGGGCCTTTGGAGAGGTAGAAGTGCTCCCAGTAGAGCTCAATGGATCAATACATGCTCATGCTATATTTCCTCTTAGGAGGCATTACGGTGATAATGTATTGGAAGTAATATATCCTGAAAGCTTAAGAGTCAAACTAGATCTGAAAGATGGGGATATAGTAGCAGTTACACTGGAGACATGGTAATGGGCCGGGGGGGAATCGAACCCCCGGTCTCCGCCTCGTCAAGGCGGCGTCATAGCCTCTAGACCACCGGCCCCTCTGACCCAAGGAAGAGGTCCTTAAATAAGTTTTTTAAAGAGAATATCCCAGCATCTTGCCACTAGGAC
>WALU01000050.1 GCA_015522685.1 Thermoproteota archaeon
CCCCAGAGAGTGAGAGTCACTCTACCAGTTTCATCACCTACGGTGGCCTCCGAAAGAGTTCGGGAACCTTTTCTAGTCTCGACAACGCGGGATTCTCCTGCTTCTATGACCCGGACCTTGATATTAACGCTATTATCTCCAGGTCTTAATTCGGATACTTTCTTGCTAGTCGACATACTACTTCGCCTCAATAAACGTTATCCTAGTATCTTGGTTGGATTTAAAAACATTCCCTTATCAAGGCCACTATTCCATTAAATGAAAATTCCTTCTGTTTGACCATTTGGTTAGCCAATATAATTGAGTAAAAATTATTTTAGAGAAATAAGATTATTTATAAATCTGGCAATTATTCAGAATATGTTAATATAAGTTACATAATGAATTAAAATGAAATGTTTATAACTAAAGGAGCGCCCATATATTAATTAGACCATTATGAGCAGTGATGAGTTAGGAGCTAAAGATTTAATCTACTATATAAGGAGGTTCTTAGGAAATAAGGTTACACGCTCTGTTATAAGGAAGCTAGGTAGCCCAAAAAGTATAACCAAACTTCTTAGCATATATGCCGGCGTTGAGGAAGCTTCTAACGCCAAGGAGAAGCTCCTTTCAGCTACACTAAGTACTGTACTCTCTAAATCGGCAAATAAATTTGGAACTGATGAGAATCTCTTAAGAGAAAAACTTAAAGATCCTTACATGAGGAAAGGAATAGCGAATATACTCCTTGGTATTGCCTATTACGGTATAACTAGACCACAGAAGTTATATGCGCCATTTATGGTTGTATGGGATTTCACCAAGAGATGTAATCTCAGATGTAAGCATTGCTATGCCAATGCTACTCCATTCCCAGCCCCAGATGAGCTTACCTTAGAGGAGAGGCTAGAAGTCATCAGGCAGTTAGATGAAGCTGGTGTTTCTGCATTATCTTTCTCTGGAGGAGAACCCTTGATGAATCCTGATTTTTGGGTCGCAGCCGAGAAGGCTGCTAGAACAGGTATGTATGTAAGCATAGCTACAAATGGCACACTAATACGCCCAGAGGTGGCTAAGAGACTCAAGGAGATTGGTGTTAGGTACGCTGAGGTGAGCCTAGATGCTCCTGATCCTGAGACTCATGATTATTTCAGAGGAGTTAAAGGTGCTTGGGAAAGATCTGTTGAGGGGATAAAGAATTCAAAGAGAGCTGGGTTAGAAGTCGGAATAGCTACTACTATAACTAAGCTAAACTATAAACAGCTACCGGATATGATCAAGTTAGCTAAGGAGCTTAAAGTAGATAGGTTAATTGCATTTAACTTCATTCCAACTGGTAGAGGAAAGGATATAATTGAGCTAGATCTATCTCCTAAGGAGAGATATGAGATTCTAGAGCTTCTTTACTCGGAGCTTTCTTCTGGCCAGCTACAGGTATTCTCAACAAGTCCCTTCTATGCTGTCGTATCCATGAGAGGGATAGATAAGGGAGGGAAGCTCGCTCCAACACATTTTGCTGAGCTCTCTGTGCCTGATGAGTACTTATCAGCAGGCTTTGCTTTGGCTGAGTTCTTAGGCGGATGTGGTGCTGGTAGGATTTACTGCTCTATAGAGCATAATGGAGATATACAGCCTTGCGTTTTCCTGCCAATAGTTGTTGGCAACGTGATTAAAGATGGATTCTTGAACGTGTGGCATAATAGTGAGCTATTCAATAAACTTAGAGATAGAGATCACTATGCATGCTCCTATTGTCCATATCGCTATATCTGTGGTGGTTGTAGAGCCAGAGCCTATGCTTATTATGGAGATCCGTTAGGACCTGATCCAAGTTGCGAATACAATGAAAAGTTATGGGATGAATTGGTCTCTTCTGCCAAAGCACAAACTCAGAAGACCATAACCAACATCTTCTAATTTCCATTTTTATTGCTAGATAATAGGAAAATTTATTTTAAGTTAAATTCAGATATTTATCCTTTGCTAAAACTGAGGTGGTTAGAGAGATTGAATAATGAATAAAATAAAAAAGAGGGATCAGAATCTAGGGCCAGATGCCTCTTATCTCCATGGCCTTCGCTACCCTGCCGACTGCAAGCACCAAAGCAGCGGTTCTCATATCGATCTTCATTTCATTGTGCTTGTTGTATACATCCCTGAAAGCTTTAGTCATCTTAGCTCTTAGCTTTTGTCTCACAGTATCGAGATCCCACCACTCCCTAGTCCTAGCTTGAACCCATTCAAAGTAGCTGGCAGTAACACCACCTGCATTAGCAAGTATGTCAGGGATTATCAGCACCCCCTTCTGGAACAATATGTCATCTGCCTCAGGAGTTGTTGGACCATTAGCAGCCTCCGCTACTATCTTAGTCTTTATATTATCCGCATTCTCCTTAGTTATCACATCTTCTATGGCTGCAGGTATTAGGACGTCAACATTGAGCTCAAGCAACTTCTTGTTACCTTCTACAGGATCTGATGCAAGAGATGTGGATCCAAAGAAGTCCTTTACACTACCTGTCTTCTTCTTATGCTCAAGCACTGCCTCAGGATCAAGTCCATCAGGGTTGTAAATGGCACCTCTCGTATCGCTAACTGCTACTACCTTCATACCAAGTTCATGCATGAACTTAGCTGAGAAGTAACCAGCATTCCCATAGCCCTGAACAGCAGCAGTAGCCCCTTTAGAATTAATTCCGAGGACATTTAAAGCTTCCTCCACTGCATATTGCAATCCTCTAGCAGTGGCTTCATTTCTTCCCTCGCTGCCCCCTACCTCGAGAGGCTTCCCTGTTATTATACCTGGCTCGGGATAGCCTTTAAGCATACTATAAGTATCCATTATCCATGCCATTTCTCTAGGACTTGTATACACATCTGGAGCAGGAATATCAACATCTATGCCTATTATTGGCGCTATAGCATAGGCATATCTTCTTGTTAGCCTTTCTAACTCTCTGAGACTGAGCTTGTGAGGATCTACTTGAATCCCTCCTTTAGATCCTCCATAGGGAATATTCACAACAGCAGTTTTCCAAGTCATCCACATAGCTAGAGCTTTTACCTCGTCTAGGTTCGTGTTAGGATGATATCTTATCCCCCCCTTATGAGGACCTCTAGCATCATTATGCTGGACCCTCCATCCAGTGAAGACTTTTATACTCCCATCATCCATTTTAACGGGGAGCGATACCTCAAGGATTCTTTTTGGCTTCGCTAAAATATTGTGCAGGCTGGAGTCTAGATTCATAGCCTTAGCAGCTTTATCTAGCTGCTTAAGGGCAACTTCCCACGGATTAAGTTCAGTAGACATAGACATCACCCCCTTGAAGAGTCATAAATATGAAGATTCACATAACTATTAAATATTAATGTCTTTAACAATGCAATACGAGCTTCGCCATTTGATGTAAATAGTTAAGTATACACGTTATATAGAGATAGGATGACTGGAGAGGTACTAGCCTACATTGTAGCTATTATAGGGATTCTAATTGCTTGGATCGTTTATGAGAGTTTGGGGTACAAGGTCATTTCTTTCTCTATACCTTTACTTGCTTCCTATTATTACTCAGCTCCTAGTTCTATTTTAGTAATCATAGTAAGTTTTGCGGTAGCGCTTCTATTCGGAGAGTTGGCTTATAGATACTTCTTATTTTATGGTATGAGAATTTTCTTCCTTTATAGCATAGTTAGCTCTATTTCCGTATTCTTACTTAGCTACCCAAGGATCAATTCTGGAGTTCTATTGCTATCTACTTTACCCGGTCTCTTGGCATACGATATACATTCATCTAGGCGTCGTTATCACACGTTTATAATATCTTCAATTTTCTTTATAATACAGACTGCTGTTTTGTTAGTCTTAGTTAATTTTTTTAAGTGATAAAAAATGAAAGCAAAGCCTCCTTGGAAGATCGCCAGTAGCAGAATCTCTGTTATGGGAACTAGAGGGAAAACAAGCTTAGCATTACTGCTCCACAATGAGCTCATTGGTAATAATGTGAAATCTTTCTGCAAAGCGACTGGGGCTGCTCTAATAGTATGTATTGACAAAGAGATGAGGACCTCTATAAGGAAAGGATATGTCAGATTATATGAGAATCTCTTGGATATAGAACCCATAGAATTCTGTGTAATGGAGAATCATGGTATCTCTCCATATACAGCAAGAGCTTTCAACGAGATATTCTTGAAACCTCAGGTCGTAGCTATAACAAATGTTAGGTTAGATCATATAGAGGATTTTGGGCACACTAGGGAGAGAATTGCATCTTCCTTTTCCTATACCTTCACTAAGGCTAACCTTGTGATTAGTGGAGAGACGAATGAAAAATTGAATAGTATAATGAGAAAGCGAACAAGGAAATTCATTCCAGTTCCATCCCTAAATCCCGAGCTACCTGGATCAGAAATTCCAGCTGTCGCTAGAGAAGTGCTGGAGTTATATGGCTTCAGTTTTGATTCAAATAAATATCTAGCGATGATAAAAGACACATTAAGATGGAGGAAGAGCTCCAATATAGTATTCTATGATGCGTCGAAGGTGAATGATCCCGATAGCGCATCCCTTATATTGAAATGGCTTGATGATATTCCAATACTAGCTATACAATTGAGGAGAGATAGGCCTGGTAGAACTTGGGCATTTCTAAAGATGATAGAGGAAAGATGGGTAGATTATAAGAGCGTTTTGGTCTCTGGCCCTTGGTCTGATATGTTTGCTAGAAGGATCAAAGGAGTTAGATTACCAGATTCCTGTGAAGGGGCGCTGAAGGCCATCAGTACATCCGAAGAGATAGGATCTCCACTTTTCATTACTGGAAATAGGATGGGTAGTTTTGCGAGATGCCTACTAGAAAAGCTAGGGGTCAGGGAGATACCATTGGCTTATGGGAGTTGTTGCATCAAAAACAGTTCTCAATCAAGAAAGCTGCAGTATTAAAATTACTGTCTCCCTTCACAGTAAATTAGTTAAGTTATCAAGATTTCATTAGTCATAATATTATCTAGCCTCATTTAACATACTTACCTTAGCTAACTTTATTACCTATCGAGTTAGACTTTTTCAGGCGATCTTTCTGGTTATAGATATAGGAAGAGTGTACTTGCAGAGTGCGTATCCGATAGTTTATCCTATCGTATTAGAAAGCACAAAAGAGCTGGAGATATAATATATAAGTGGCAAGAAATATCTGAACTTCTTCTCCAGATTTGATGTTATAAATTACGGCCATTCTCACCCTAAGATAGTCAAAATGCCCCTCACTGCCGTAGGCGAGGTTATAAGAAGGGGATTATTCATAGAAGTTGAATTGGTAAAGAGCAGAAAGAAACCAACACAGAGCTAACTAAGAAGGTAAATAAAGAATGAGATGTTTAAGGGGGATACATAATAGGGACTGGCATATTTAGCAATATTCATGAGAATAGAGGCCACCATTAACTGTAACTGAGGAGCAAGCAGACAATGCGATAGATAATCTGCTAGGTATAATAAAGTCCTTCTAATATGCTCTTTTTATCTTTATCTCTTTTTCCTTTCTTCTTAGTTTAATTAGGTTAAAATTAAACCATCATTATTATTTTTATTTTTAGGTTGCGGAGCAACTAGGTGTCTTGATTGAGGGCTGTGGTTACTGGAGGAGCGGGTTTCATAGGAAGTAATCTAGTAGCAAAGCTGCTTATGGATGAAAATGATGTCGTAATTATAGATAACTTCTCCACAGGATCGGAGAGGATAGCGAGTATTCTAAGAAAGAAGGGTGCTGCCTTACTTGAGGGCTCCTCCTCACTTATCTCAGACTTAACACCTGTTGATGCAGTATTTCATTTAGGTATGCCATCTTCAAGCCCTATGTATAAGAATAACCCCTCCTTACTTTCAAGCGTTGCGAGCGATTCTATAGCTATATTTGAATATGCGAGGAAAACTGGAGCTAAGATCATATATGCTTCAACGTCTTCTTTATATAATGGGAACATACCTCCATTCTCCGAGGACATGCGTATCTTCCCAACTGATTTCTATACTGAGGGGAGGTACTGGTTAGAAAGACTTGCTAAAGTCTACTATGATTTGTATGGAGTGAGGAGTGTTGGTTTGAGGCTCTTCAGTGTTTATGGACCAAATGAGAGATCAAAGGGTAAGTTCGCCAATATAGCCTCCCAGATGATCTGGGCAGCCCTTGAAAATAAGCCCTTTATTATATATGGAGATGGTAGCCAGACTAGAGACTTCATATTTGCCAGCGATGTGGTTGAAGCTTTCATCTTAGCTTATAGTTCGGATGTAGAGTGCGATATTTACAATGTTGGAACAGGAAAAGAGGCTTCATTTAACAAATTAGCAGATATCATAAGAAAATTAGGGATTAGTCTGAATATATCCTATAAAGAGAATCCAATAAAAAACTATGTGCATAGGACATTGGCAAGTACTTCTAAGGCAGAAAAAGAGCTTGGGTTTCATTATAAGGTTGAGTTAAAGAGGGGGTTAGAGGTCATACTAGAAGCTTATAGTGAAGAGGAGCCAGTACTCGCATATAATGATGGGGGTCAATTACCCCTGGGTAAATCATTTCTATAGTCCCTTCATTCTGGGATGGCTATCTCATTCCCCCTCTCAATTGGGAGAACCATCGTTTTAAGGATAACGGACTTTATTAAAATGAGCGATGTTTCTATATGTTCTAAAAAGTAAATATGTTTAGAAGTTCAGGAAGTGGAAAGTAGGCAAGGCATGTCTTGTCAGGAACTTCAAAATCTCTGTGAATATTGTCTTTTCAAGAGAAGCTGAGACTAAGGAGTCAGAATCCTTCGTAGGCATTGACCTTAATGAGAACAATGTTACGCCATCCCTCCCGGGCGGGGAGTTTGCCCAGATCATGAGAGGAAAATAAGGACTGCTTACTACGTTAAGCGGAGGAAGATTCAGAAGAAACTGAGGGGCTGGAAAGAAATGGAAAGAAAAGAAACTAATTGAAAAATATGAAAGTGAAAGGAGGGAGAGAAATAGACTAGACTAAACGATCTTTATCATAAGCTGGCCAATAGAGTTGTAGAGTTAGCCACTAATCATGGAATTGCTCTAGAGAATTTGAAGGAAATTAGGAAATCTATCAAATACTCTAGGCAGATGAATGGGCGCTTGCACAGGCTCCAATCGATGATCGAATATAAGGCAAAGCTCAAGGGTGTTAAAGTTATTTTTATTAATCCGCTTATACTTCCTCCCGATGCCTAGTATGTGAGGGTAAGCTAAAGCCCAAAAGGATGGAGGATCTTGAAGTGTCCCAATTGTGAGTTTGAGACCGATAGGGATGTTGTTGGTGGCTGGAATATTCACTTGAAAGCCCTGAATATGTGAAGAATTTCCATTCTCCCCGAAAGCCCTCCAATGAGCAGAGAAGAGAAGTCCAGCTGTTGCGATATTCACGAACTTTATGCAGATTATGGCTGACCAGATAGCATGAAATGTCTCCAGGGGAGGGTAGGCACTATGGTATTTAAGATAGAATTTAATATACGAAGGCGGTAATGGAAACCCCTCATTGATATGTCTTAGGTGTTCCCTGGAGACTTTCCTTATCTAGATATAGCAGTTTAGGGGGAGACTAGGGGGAGTCCCTAGCTCTCCACGATTTCATGAAAATCTGTACTCACAGTAAAATTTGATAGCGAGCTAGCTAAAAGCCTTTTTGAGCTGTATAAGAAGATTGCTGCAGTGGAAGGAATGATTCTTCGCGCTAATTATTTAAAAGAGGTAATTGGAAGCTGATTCTTCTGAAGAAAGGGCTTATATAATTCTTACTGGGCAATATGTTAAAGGCTGGGAGGTGCCAGAAACTTAATGGTTCATGCTCTCTCGAGGAGCTATTATGCAGGTTATCTAGCAAGTGCTATTAGGGAGGAATCGCCTTGGATCCTAGAGATGAGAGCTGGTATCTCCCTTTTGGCGACTAGAAACCTGGAAGTTAAAGGACGATCCGCGAGGATAGGATTTGTCATCTACTTAGGCCCTTCTCCTGATCGTCCCAAGGTGGGAAGAGTTGATCCAATAATATTAATTAGCGAGGAGGGTGAGTGGAGAGTTATAGATTCTATATGGACTTTAGGTAGGTTAGCTGGAGGCAATATAGCGTCAGCTTTTGCACAAAATCCGCTTATGCTGTTGGATAGATCTACCGCGAGGAGGATACTCGAAGAAATCCTTCCTAAAATTAAGGAGACTAATATAGCTAAGGAGGGATTTGTATCAGAGCTTTTATCTCATGCCACAGAAAGTACATCTATTATAGGAGAGAGGCCCTCGAAGGAAATTCAGAAGATATTAATAGCGTTAATTCCGTATCTTTATGAAAGAGAGGTCGATATCAGAGGAAAACTGAATATATTACTTGGGGGATGGGCTGTAGAAGAATTCAGAAAGCGATTCTCAGTATGCCTAGAAGCTGTGAGGATCCTCGAGGAGGAGGCCCAGAGAAGATATGATTATTTCAACCAGCTCGTTAGAATTGATGAATTTATATCCCTAAGAGAAGAGGAGATCTCCTTAGTCGGGGAAGAAGCGAATGTTTCCCAGAGGATATCCTTGGGATGGATATTCTATTCTCTAGGAAGGAGACCTACGGGGGAAACATTCACTAAGGAGTATTATAATGAGCTAGGTAAGAGAGAGTTAGAGATCTGGATAGACCCGCAGAACGTGGATGAATGGAAGAAAATTATGTTTAAGGTTGTAAAGGAAATCATGAGAGAGTGGATATTAGATAGGAATGCTCTCCTAGAGAAGGAACCAGAAGCAGATTTTAGAAGTTCTATCCTGGATAGAATGGTTAGAAGCTTTTATGGCGAAGAGAGTAAGGTTAGTGGGAGCTTAGAAGGATTCTTCTAAATCGTCCAGATATTATATGAACAGCCACTCATCAGGTAATTAGATTGTTCCCTTTCGTTAAAAC
>WALU01000051.1 GCA_015522685.1 Thermoproteota archaeon
GATATAACTATGAGATTGAAGGCAGCAACCTTCAATGTTAATTCGATAAGATCTAGAATACAAGTGGTTACTTCTTGGCTCGAAGAGAACAAGGTCAATCTGCTTTGCATGCAGGAGACAAAAGTAGATGATTTCAAATTTCCTATTAAAGAATTTAAGAATCTAGGATATCAAGTGACATTTCATGGCTCTGGAAGATATAATGGAGTCGCTATAGCCTCTAAAGAAGGGCTTGATAAGGTGAAATTTGGCCTCTTTGGTAGAGATCCGGACAGGTTGGTGAGAGGAGTCTATGAGGGGGTCTACATAATAAATACGTATGTGCCCCAAGGGCATAAAATAGATGATCCTCGCTATCAGTACAAGATAAGATGGCTTAAAGATCTCAAGAAGCTGTTTGAGGAGGAATATAATCCAAACTGGCTCATACTTTGGTGCGGAGATATGAACGTCGCCCCAGAGCCAATAGACGTTCATAATCCCAAGAGGCTGAAGAACCATGTTGATTTCCACATAGAGGTTAGAAAGGCATTTAAGAGAATCGTTTCATGGGGATTTATTGATGTATTCAGGAAGCACCATCTGGATGAGCCTCATCAGTACACATTTTACGATTATAGGGTCAAAAATGCTATAAAGAGGGAGCTAGGCTGGAGAGTAGATCATATCTTAGCCACCAAGCCCCTCGCAGATAAATCTGTTGATAGCTACATAGACATGAAACCAAGATTGATGGAGAGACCATCAGATCACACGGTGCTAGTGGCAAAGTTCAACCTCTAGCACATAACTCGACTATAACTATTAAGAAGTGAAAAGTGCGTGAGATGGAAAGAAATTATGCATTTATGTCAATATAGGACATCTTAAGGGATCTCCGTCCCATATACTATCTTATTCCCCTCATTAAATGCAAAAGCCATTTTTGGTGCATTGTAAGCTATTCCAACATTGCCCTTAGGATCTATTATGATGAGACCAGCTCTCCCACCGACTTTGCTCTCCATTAGCTTTATTGCTCTAACGGCAGCCCTCATTGGATCTCCTTCGAGCTTTATATACCCCAAGGCGGTCTTGGATAGCACAATTTTCATAATGGTTTCTCCGAGCCCTGTGGCGCTTGCGGCGCCAAGTTCGTTATCTGCATATGCTCCGCACCCTATAAGAGGAGTATCTCCAACCCTACCTGGCATTTTAAAAGGTATTCCCCCGGTTGAAGTGGCAGCAACCACATTCCCCTTAGAATCCAGAGCTACAGCTCCAACTGTGGAGTACATGGACCTCCTCATTGGATCTAATTTTCCTTCCTTCATATCCTCCCACTCTTCTCTTCTTCGATCAGTAACGAAGTAGGATAAACTCTCTAATCTCAAGCCAAATTGCTTCGCGAGATTATCAGCTGAATTCCCTATGAACATATTATTATCTGTTTTTTCCATGATAATTCGAGCGAGTTTCACAGGATTTCTAACTCTCCTAACTCCCGCAATAGATCCCATTCCTAGATCAGCTCCATCTACTATTATGGCATCCATCTCAACAAATCCATCCTTATTTAGCACAGATCCCTTACCAGCATCGAAGATGGGATCATTCTCCATATATACTACTGCTGTCTCTACCGCATCTAGGGCGCTGCCTCCCGATACTAGTACATCCAACCCGACTTCTGCAGCTTTTTTTACACCAACTGAATATAGACCGGTATTGTTTTTTGGTATATTACCCGCACCACCGTGCACTATGATTCTTACCTTCTCGGTATACCTCCTCGATAGAAGAGAATTCAAGTTGGTCCCTGTCACTAATCCAATTGGTATTATAAATAATTTGCCTAATCACATATTTAACGCCGAAATATTATGATTAATGATTTTATTATATATGGAATAGGATCATTCTTACTTACTAGCTGAATGATACTGGGCGCATCTCTTATATTTTCCGATGAAGGTAGCCTATCCAGCTAGGCAAAATATTTCGCAGTAATGATTTAAAAATAAATAAATAGAATAAATAAAAAAGCAAAGATAAGGTATTTAGGCTCCAACTTCTGGTGATGGTATATATTTAGGAACGACCATCTTAACTAGCTTGTACTTTCCATTCACTATCTTTATTATCGCCACGCCTTTCTGCGGGACTCTATGTCCTGGAGAATAACTTATCTCTCCAGTAACTCCCTGGAATCCATGTATATTCTCTAAAGCCTCCGTTATCTTAGCTGGGTTATCCGTTCCAGCGTTCTTTATGGCCTGAGCTAATACCCTCATTGCATCATAACCTAAAGCTGCGAAAGCATTCTCCGGCGAATGTCCGAACATGGCCTTGTAATCATTCACGAACTTAACTATCCTCGGATCTTTACTCTCTAAGCTTGTATGTGTGGTGAAGAGAACACCTTCAGCATACTTCCCACCCACCTTAACTAGTAAGGGAGTATCAAAACCATCTTCTCCTAAGATCGGTATCTTAACTCCAGCCTGCCTGATCTGCTTTACTATAAGACCTGCATTATCTGGTATAGCTCCTATGTAGACTCCATCTACACCTTTCGTGCTCTTCAATCTCGCTATCAATGCGGAGAAGTCCTTATCCTCAGTCTGGAATGTATCTACATAAGCTATTTTGCCACCTAAATGCTCAAAGGCATTCTTGAAGTACTTAGTAACAGCTACGCTATAATCGACCTTGATATCCTGCCAAATCGCTATGTTCCTCAAGCCTAAACTGTTGTAAGCATACTCTGCCATGGCTGCGGCCTGTACGTTATCTCCAAAGCATGCTAAAAATGCACCAACTCTTTCAGGAATAAGTGGGTAGGTAGCTCCTGGGGTTATAAAAGGAATACCCGCCTTCTGTATTATAGGCCCGGCAGTGAGGACCCAGTGAGTATCTGTATAACCTAATACAGCAGCTACATGTTCAACATCCACTAATCTATGTGCAGCAGCAGTTGTTTCGGCCTCATTACCTTTGGTGTCTATTACTGTGGCCTCTATCTGTCTGCCTAGCAGGCCTCCTTGATCATTGATCTGCTTTATAGCTAACTTAATACCATTCCAAGCGGGGCCATCTATAGAGGCCCAAGGACCTGTTAGTCCCATTAGAACTCCTATCTTTATAGGCTTCTTAGATGCAGCTGTTATCGTGGTAGTGGTTCCTGCAGTTTTCGTTACAGTAATGGTCGCTGTCTGTGTTACGGCCCCTGCAGTTTTCGTTATAGTCTTTACAGCACCAGCTCCACCCCCACCTGCATAATACCCAATAACTAATCCAATAATAAGAAAGATAATAGAGATGGTAGTCCATGCCTTAGAATCCATAGGCTCTTTTCTATAACAGAAACTTATAAAGATATCTATCAAACAGTTCTATTTTATCGTCTGACATAATTTAATAAAAATATAAATGTAGAGGAAATTATAGAAATATAATTGAAAAGCCTAACTACCGTGCGATTACCTGATGACTGAATTATGCTGGAAAAACACATCATAGGTTATATATACCCTTGCACTGATGAAAAACATCATTTGGTTGATATGGAGGAGGCTTTTGAGATGCCATAGTAAACCGCCTATTGAAATTGATTTATTTAAGCATATTTACTTTTAAGCTAAATATTCACCTTATTCAAGATGAGCTTAATGTCCCTCTAACTTAAAACATATGTTACATCGTTATAATATTAAATCTTATATTTAAGTGTACATCTCCACAAAAATTATAATTTAATTGAAAATTATATATTTTTATAAAAATGAGGATCACTTTCATAGCATGATACTGTATCTAAGCGGCTCTATTGGAAGCTCATTCCCTGAACTGCCTCTGCTCTTAACTAAAATAACGAGGAGGCATTCTAATATTAATAGCGAAAGTACACTAGCTAATTTAGTGCCTAGTCTTGAAAATATATCCTCTATATTCTTGAATCATAGAGCCCTCCACATATACAAGGTAAATAATGAGGTGGTCATATGAGCGTTTTACTTGATGTAAAGGATCTTAAAAAATCATTTGGAGGCCTCTGGGCAGTTAAATCTTATAGTTTAGAGTTACCCAAGGGCAAGATATACGGGCTCATAGGTCCAAATGGGGCGGGAAAGACGACCATATTTAACATGATCAATAACTTCATAAAACCAAGTGGCGGGAGGATTTCATTTAATGAGGTAGATATTACAGGCAAGAAACCGGACTTCATAGCCAGATTAGGGATAGCTAGGACCTTCCAGAACTTGAGGCTGTTCAGAAATCTAAATACAGAGATTAATATAAAGATAGGGGGCCACAAATATCTAAAATATGGCTTTTATGACTTAATAACAAATACGTCCAGGTATAAGAAAGAAGAAGAAGATCTAAATAAACTTGTAAATGAGATAATGAATCTTCTTAATCTCAAAAGATATAAAGATTCAATCGTTGGTAGCTTACCTTACGGTATTCAAAAGAGAGTGGAGATAGCGAGAGCTCTCGTATCTAAGCCTGAACTCCTCCTGATGGACGAGCCTACAGCAGGAATGAACCCATCAGAAGCTAGAGAACTGGAAGAATTTGTTAAAGAGGTAAAAGAGGAATTCTCTCTTACAATTTTAATAATAGAACATAGAATGCCTTTTGTCATGAGATTGGCGGAGAAGATCCAAGTTTTGGATCATGGAATCCTCATCGCTGAAGGAATTCCTGAAGAAGTGAGGACAAATCGTAAGGTTATTAAAGCTTATTTAGGAGAGGTGAAAAATCTTGCTTAAGCTTGATAAGGTAGATGTCTATTATGGTGCTATTCAGGCCCTTAGAGGAGTCAGTATAAAAGTGGATGAGGGGAAAGTAGTATCTCTCATAGGAGCTAATGGAGCGGGTAAGACGACTACTCTAAAGACGGTCATAGGACTGTTAAAGCCAAAGAAGGGAAAAGTTATATATAAGGGGGAAAATATAGCTCACCTCTCATCTCATAAAAGAGTAAAAATGGGGATATCAATAGTCCCTGAGGGTAGGAGAATCTTCTCTAGGCTCACTGTATTAGAGAACCTTATGATAGGAGCATACACTAGAGAGGATAAGGGGATAAAGGATGATCTAAATTTTGTAATGGATCTATTCCCCATATTGAGGGAGAGAGAGAACCAGCTCGCAGGTACACTGAGCGGTGGGGAGCAGCAGATGCTTGCAATAGCTAGAGCTTTAATGGGAAGGCCTGAACTCCTCCTGATGGACGAGCCTTCATTAGGACTTGCTCCTAATATAGTAATTGAAGTTTATAAAACGATAAAAGAGATAAATAAGAGAGGAGTTACAATTCTTCTTGTGGAGCAGAACGTGAATATGGCTCAGAGAGTATCTAGCTATATGTATGTCCTTGAAAACGGAATAGTTAACATATCAGGGACTCCTCAGAATGTCGTTAGTCTAGATGAGATCAAGAAAGCCTATTTGGGTGGTTAAAAATGCTATCAGCCAGCTATTTTGCTCAGCAGTTGATAAATGGAATAGTTTTGGGCAGCATGTACTCCCTACTTGCCCTAGGGATGACAGTCGTTTATGGTATACTCAGACTGATAAACTTCGCTCATGGAGCTTTTGTGATGCTGGGGGCTTTCTTCATATACTTCCTTACATCACTATGGAATGTACCCTTCCCCCTAGCCCTCGTCGCCCTAGCAATCTTCGGAGGTGTGATGGGAGTTTTCTATGATACAGTAGGGTTCAGAAAGCTCAGAGGAAGAGGTGAGCTTCCTCTACTTATAACTAGCTTGGGAATATATATATTCCTAGAGAACCTTGCTAAAATGATATTCTCGCCTCAGAGCTATGCCTTTTCAGCCCCAGACTATTTTTATGATAGGATAAGCTTGGGAAATGTGAGTATAGCCAATATAGATGTATTCACCATAGCCTCCTCCATAATAATAGTTGTTGCATTCTCTCTGTTTCTCAGAAAGACTAAAGTAGGCATAGCTATGAGAGCCACTGCGGAGGATCTTGAAGCGGCTAGAATGATGGGAATTAATATAGATAAAGTAATACTTACAGCATTTATTATAGGAACTGCTATAGCAGCTCTAACGGGGTTTATGTGGGGAGCCAAATATTCCTCAATACAGTACAATATAGGCTTCATGATAGGAGTTAAGGCATTTGTAGCTGTAGTCATAGGAGGGCTTGGAAGCGTTGCTGGATCAATGCTTGGCGGGTATATCCTAGGTATAGCTGAAATCTTGACTGTTGGGCTACTTCCACCCGGTTATGCGCCATACAGAGATGGAATCGTCTTTACTTTACTTGTTATAATACTCCTAACTAGGCCATCAGGTCTCCTTGGTCAGAAGGAGGAGGTGAGGATCTGATGAAGAAGGACATGACGAAAGGCATATTAACGATAGTGCTATTCTTTATAATACTCTGGATAGCCCAACAGAACTTAAACAAGTATGTAATGTTTATAATCGACCTTATAGGCGTTTACATGCTTATAGTCCTCAGCTTGAATCTCACTAATGGATATACAGGTCTATTTAACTTGGGGCATGCAGGTTTCATGGCTGTCGGTGCATATACATCGGTGCTTCTCACATTTCCTGCGGCAGCTAGAAAATTTGCAGCTTTACCTTATCTTCCACCATGGCTTGGAGGTCCAAACTATCAATGGCCCTTCCTCCCGGCTCTCTTAATGGGTGGAATTCTAGCTGCTCTCCTAGCGATACCTGTTGGCTTGCCGGCTCTTAGGCTTAGAGGACATTATTTTGCAGTTATGACGCTGGGTTTTATGATAATAATGGAGACTATAGCCATAAATGCTAGGGGACTAACTAGGGGAGCCCTTGGAATAAATGCCATTCCTACATATACAAATGTGTTCTGGACATATGGATGGATTCTCATCTTCCTCTATATAGATATAATGCTCATGAGATCTTCGTATGGAAGAGCAATGCTCGCTATAAGGGAGGATGAAATAGCTGCTCAAGCTATGAGCATAAACCTAACGAAATACAAGATGGTACCCTTCGTGCTCAGCGCTTTCTTCCAAGGGATAGCAGGCGGTCTCTTCGCTCATCTGACAACTAATATAAGCCCATACGATTTCTCCTTCGACCTAACATTTGCTACAATAATAATGCTTATAATAGGGGGATCTGGGACTATGACAGGTGCTATCCTAGGCACAAGCATACTTACAGCGCTTTCCTTCGCATTAAAGCCTGTCGAGGAGGGATTAAGGCTTTACGGCTTGATAGAGCTGATATATTCAGCTCTCCTGATTATAGTAATGATAAAATGGCCTCTTGGAATATCTGGGGGAAATGAATGGACGTTGGACTATATAGCTAGGAAATTAAGATTGAAGAGAAAAGATACATATACCACCTGATTTTTTTGAATATATGATGCTTTAAATAGATTTTTTCACTCACATTTGACATAAGGACGATGCTCCTTTGATAAATGTTTCAATCGATAAGGTTATTTCTTACCGTCTGCTGACTTAATGGCGATGATTTATGGGCATCATCCTAGATAAGGACGTGAACCTCCTTTTTCTAAGTGGGAAGAAGTTTAGGAAGGGAAGCTACGATAAAGCATTGATACCAGTTGGAGCATGCGAGAATCACGGGGATCACCTTCCCTTTGGCTCTGATACTATAGTCTCCACTAAGATAGCTGAAGAAGTAGCCAAGAGGGTTAAGGGGGCATTCGTAGTCCCACCCCTACCCTACGGAATGAGTGAGCACTATGCCATGTTTCCAATAGCCGTCTCTCTCAAACCTGAAACAGTTGTTGCAGTCCTTAAAGACGTTTTTGAAAGCCTTTACAAGCACGGACTAAGGAAATTCCTAGTAATAAATGGCCATGACGGAAATATAGAGCCTATAGAGATAGCATCTAGGCAATTCAAGGTATCTCATAAAGATGCGAAAATAGCAGTACTAGATGCTTGGTGGGTGACGGCAGGAGAGCTCCTGCCTCCTGGTACCTTTGAAGTATGGGATGGCCTAGGACATGCTGGTGAGGGTGAAACATCTATCAACTTGGCCATAGCCCCCGAGCTCGTTGATATGAAATCTGCTAAAGGCATAGTTCCAAAGCTTCCTGAGCACATAAAGATAGAGTGGACCTTCGATGAGCTGACTCCATATGGTGCTACAGGAGATCCAACAAAGGCCACAAAAGAGAAAGGAGAGAAGATGCTCAATGCAATCGTAGATTTCTTAGTGAAGTTCATACAAGATATGGATGCAAAAGACTGGAATTACAAGCAATACTGAGCTCTACTACTTTTTCTTTCATTTATAGCTTTGTAGAGGATATCGTAACTTAAGAGAGAAATCGCATTTTTAAATAGAATCTGACTTAGTCTTCCCTTTTTCTAACAAAAATTCCCCGTGCGCCTAGGGGAATAAGTTAAGGAACATATGATTGCTTTTCATTTTTTAGAATAAATTTAAATATATGATCTTAATGAATAAAGATTGAGATAACTGTACCGATAACTAGACTCGAAAGCATCGAACTAAGAGTAATCTCTGTTAGATTCATCTTGGGATATCCCCAAAGTAAACCGACATAATAAAAGGAAATAGTTGCATTTCCAACTATCTTTCTTATTTTAAAGAAAGTATTCAAATAAGCTTTAAAAAGATCTGGATTTGTGATATAAAAGTAGTACTGGGAAAGCGTTATAATATCTATAAATAGCATAATATAGTATACATTATATGCAATGGAATTTGTTTTTAGAAGGTTACCATACTCTATACTAAATTCACCTAACGTAATCCAAAGAGGCCATCCAATTCAAGTAGCGTGAAGAAATAGGCCAAAAACTTAGACAAAAAATGCCGGAATCCAGTGAATAATGTTACAGAGTAGTCCTTTCCTCTATCAAATAAGTTAATTTTATAAAAGGATAAAAATTCTGTTAGAATTGATAAGATAATAACAGGAAAGAGATATTAATGGTTAAATCATTATCGACATCGCTGATTAAAATTGCAAGGCTTAATGAGGCAAGGAATCCTATAAATTGAGAAATTAAAGCACTTGTAATTATACCTTTTTTTGGGTAGTAGTAATAATTATTAATATAGCCTCCTAACTCCAAGGCTTTATCTCCTCTCATAAGGAACGCTTAGCCTTGCAACTCCTCCTAGTTGAGCCTAAGTTTTACTCTGAGTCGCGCGCGAATTATCTCTTTAATAGGGTCTAATTTGGTCTTTCCTTCTTTCCCTAACTTTCCATAAGTATTTTATCTGGCATACCATAACAATCATTGGGATGCTAATATTACTTTATTCTGAAGGTTACCCTCTTCAGCTGTAAGGTGATCCTAATGAATATGAATATGGGAGAGTACTGCTTCAAACCAATCGGGTTGGTGAGAGTATTAAATGAAAGAGAAGAGATAAAAAGTAGCTATGAAGGCGTCGAAGGATATGTTGAAATATTTAAAGAATTCTCGAAGGGCCTATTGAAGCTGGAAGGTTTTTCGCACATAATTCTCATAACTCGCCTCCATGAAGCGACAGAGGAACAGAGGAGAGTATTGGTGGTCAAGCCTAGAAGACTTACTCGATTTGGTATATCAATGGACGGTCTACCTGATGTAGGTGTATTTGCTTCTGACTCGCCTCACAGGCCCAACCCTATCGGCCTTCATATAGTAAGGCTAAAGAGAATAGAAGATAACAGGCTTTATGTCTCCGGCTTGGATACATTCGATAAAACACCAGTTTTAGATATAAAACCATATACTATATCTAGAAAGATAGAGAATCCAGGATATCCTAAATGGTACATTGAGCTAGTTCATAAAACTGGAATAGAAGTATGAGGACGAAAACTAACTTCCCTTACTATTCAATTTTCTGAAGATCATGTATAACGCTTCAACTGCTATAGAGATCCCAAAATAAGCCTATATCTGTAGTACATGAATTTTTTACCTAAAGTCGGGCTTTTTAGTCTAATGTCTTGGCGTCGAATGAAGAATTAAGATATCTCTCAAAAGTTCAAGGAAGGCAGGGCGGATTCTTCGCCTTAAAAGTACTCACTCATTTATATGGTCCTATTTCCTGACGGTGCACAGCTGACCAATCCTTGGGCATCATAATGAAGGCATCACCAAACTTCCTCTCCCCTTTGGGGATCTCTGATTTTTAGGGACTTCAAGGCTATCTAATAAAGAGAAATTTTTTCTCTCGAGCCATAAGAGAATGAAACAGTACAAGGTAGTTATTTTCTATCCTAAAATTCTTAGGACTTCTTCTATCGACGCACTGCCGATTAAGAGAATTATTCTCCTTTAGTAAGTATAGGCATAAATATTATAACCTATTTCATACAGAATCAAGTAAATAGGCGGCTTATTTTCTTTAATTTGGCTCTCATGGAGAGTACTCTAGAATAGTGTGTTAGAAGTTACTTGCTATATATCATATCTGATCTAGCACAAATTATTAGATTGATAGTGATACAGTAGCTAATAATTGGTAGATAAAAATGGAAAGTGACTACCTAGCCATCGGGCATATTACAATAGATGAAATCTGGAAAGGAGATCATAGGAAAGAGGTAAGAATTGGAGGAAGTGCAGCCTATGGATCCATCTTCGCTTCAGGGCTAGGGTACAAGGCGAGTATTGTATCGAGGATAGGAAAGGATCTCCCAGGAGAGTTCTTGGATTATTTAGAGAATAGCGGAGTTAGCTTATATCTGCAAGTATCAGATTGCCGGACAACGAGATTCGTTATAAGAAGGGAAGAAGAAAAAGAAGTTATTAATCTATCCTCCTTATGCGATCCAATCTGGCCAGAAGACCTGAACGACTTGAAGGCTGATGTGATTCATCTTGGTCCAGTAGCATCTGAGGTAGATGATGAAATTATATCGAAATCGTTATCTCTAGGCAATATAGTTCTCCTGGATCTCCAAGGAATTCTTAGGCATTTTAATTTAAATGGGAGGATTGAACTAAGGAGAGAGAGGCTGAACAGCATAGCTGGGCTAGATCTGGCAGTCCATGCAAATGAAGAGGAGGCAAAGGCTGCTACAGGAGAAAATGATCCATTAAAGGCTGTTGAAAGGCTATCAGATATGTTCTGGCTTGCGTCAATCACCTTAGGAATGAAGGGAGCCTTAATAGCATCATCTGAAGGATTGATAATAGCAAGTCCTCCCCAAGTTGAACAAATAGATAGCATAGGAGCGGGAGATGTTTTTACAGCAGCTCTGGGGATTGCCCTTAATAGAGGGGATACATTCGAGGATGCTTCGAGATATGCAGTAGCGGCTTCAGTATCTTCGACCCTACACAAAGGATCATCAGCGATCCCGGAGGCTGATATAAGGAAGTTCATGAGGAAGGTATCTATAGCTTGGCTATAAGATGGCTAATTGAGTGGCAGCTATGCCCTTAATTTAACTTAACTATAGTTAAATTAATAAGATGGATAGGTAATAATCCAAGTTCTGTTGGTAGGGAGAGTGATAAAGACGGGGCTCAGTGCTGAGGAGAAAGAGCATATGAAAAAGGAAGCCATAGAGGCCCTAAAATCTGTTTACGATCCTGAAATACCTATAAATATAGTAGATCTTGGTTTAATATATAGGATAGAAGTAGATGACGAAGGTAACGTTACGGTAGATATGACTCTAACCTCCCCTGGATGTCCTGTTGCCGAGATGGTTCTTAATATGGCTGAAGCATCTATAATGGAGAAGGTAGGAGAAGATAAAAAAATTACAGTGAATCTGATCTGGGATCCTCTATGGACGCCTGATAAAGTCTCAGAGGAGGGTAGAAATAAACTTCAGGAGATATATGGATATGACTTTGTTGGGGAATGGATAAAAAAGCAGAGAGGTGTGTCCTAATGCTAACGATTATCGATCTTATATCTTGCTCGTCTGATTCCACTAAAGCCTCTCCTTTTAGCTTATTGGGAGGTGCAGTTAATGGAACTAAAATCTAGAATGTTATCTATCTCAGGTGGAAAAGGAGGCACAGGAAAATCGACAGTGGCTGTGAATCTAGCTATCCTTCTAGCTGAGAATTATGATCTAGTAATGGCCGATCTGGACGTAGAAGACCCAAACGATCATATACTCCTCGGAGCTCAACTTCAAAATGAGAAGCCAATTAATATAATGCTCCCCTTCATTAAGTATAGTAGCTGTATAAAGTGTGGTGCCTGTGGAAAGGTTTGTGATACAGGAGCGATGCTCATAAGCCCGGACGGACTACCTTATGTAATTCCTAGGCTCTGTAGTGGATGTATGTCCTGCTACTTTGCCTGCCCAACAAAGGCCATAGTGCAGGGAGAGAGGACGATAGGCTACACCTATGATACCCCCATACAGTTTAAAGGGGAGGAGTTTCGCCTTATCACAGGTATATTGAGGGAAGGAGAAGAACATACGCCTCCCGCCGTAATTGCAGCTAAAGAGAGAGCCCTCTCTATAGAAAGGAGCTTCTACCTAATAGATACATCTGCAGGAACTAGTAACACTGTTGCTACAGCTATGGGCGGATCTAAGCTTTTGTTAGCTGTAACAGAACCAACTCCCCTTGGATTGCATGATCTAGAACTTATATTACAACTTGCGTCCCAAATGAGCATAGAAACTTGGGTAGTAATGAATAGGTCTGGTTTGGGTCCTGAAGATGAGCATGATAAAATTGTAAAGAACTATGGCTCTAAGATAGTGACGAGAATACCCTACTCTAGAAAGATCGTTGAATCCTATGTGAAGGGCATACCTATAGTCCTATCTCATCCAGAGTCTAAGGAGACCTCCATATTCAGAAAATTGGCCTTTATGGTTAAGGAGGTGATGGAATGATTGAAATGGCAATAGCAAGTGGGAAAGGAGGGGTAGGCAAATCTACAGTTTCATCAACAATAGCTATAACGCTAGCAAAGAAAAGGAAGGTTATAGCTGTTGATGCTGATGCTGACGCTCCTAATATGCACTTAATCTTAGGAATGAGGGAGTCAAAGTGGGAATGGGAAGAGCCATATAGTGACTCCATGGTGGCTAAGATAGTTCAAGCTAAATGCATTAAATGCGATGAATGCCGCAAGATCTGTCCATATAGAGCTATAAGCATAGATCCCCAAGGGAACTATGTGATAAGCCAAGTTATATGCGAAGGTTGCCTAACATGCTCACTTATCTGCCCAGTAAAAGGAGCCATAGTAAGAGAGCAAGCTCTATCTGGTATTATGCGAATGACTCATACAAAATATGGGTTTCCCCTGATCTCCGCCAGACTTAGTCCTGGAAGGCCTAATACGGGAAAACTTGTGACAGAGGAGAAAACAAAGGCTAAAGAGATAGCTGATCAGGAGACAGTTATAGTGGTAGATTCGGCAGCTGGAATAGGATGTCAGGTGGTATCGAGCCTCGCTGGAGCTAATATGGCCATTCTGGTAGCTGAGCCGACACCAGCAAGCTTCAATGCTCTAAAGAGAGTTCATACTCTAGCTAAGCATTTCATGCAACCTGCCGCTATAGTTATCAACAAATGGGATATGAACTCCCAGCTAAGCGAAGAAATTGAGGCATATGCTAGAGAGAATAACCTAGATTTCTTAGGCAAGGTACCTTACGATGACTCTATTCCTAAGAGTATGGCCCTCATGAAGCCTGTTATGGAAGCATTTCCAGATAGCTCATCATCAAAGGCCTTGCTCGAAGTAGCCGAAAGGGTTGGCAGTATACTGGACAATTGGAGGAGTTGGTTCATGAGATACAGGCCAAAGAAGCCGGAGCCCTACAAGCCCGTGATAATAAAGCCGGAAGGATTCTGATTCTACAACTTAATCCTACTAAACTAAACTATTTTTCTTTCTTATTATACTATAACCTTATGTTACTTAATGGTAAAGTAGCTTTGATAACTGGAGGGACTTCTGGCATAGGCCTTGCCGCAGCTAAGCTGTTCAGCTCGGAAGGGGCATTTGTGGCGATAATGGGAAGAGACCCGTCTAAGGGAAAAGCAGTTCTTCCTGTTCTCTCGAACGCGACTTATCATAGGGGCGATGTTTCCAGAGAAGAAGATGCCAGAAGGGTCGTCAATGAAGTGGTGAGCTTACATGAAAGGATAGACATCCTGGTGAATGCTGCTGGTGCCTTCATCAGCTCTCCCATAGACGACATATCCGTGAAGGATTGGGACTATGTAATAAATGTGAATCTAAGAGGGACCTTTCTCATGACAAAGTTCTCCATCCCTCATATGGGTAATGCAATAATTAATGTCAGTTCGACAGCGGGAGTAAGTCCCTATCCAAGAGGGACGGCTTACTGCTCATCAAAAGCAGCAATAATTGCTTTTTCTAAGGCTCTAGCTTTAGAATTAGCAGATAGAGGGATAAGAGTTAATGTTGTGGCTCCTGGCTTGACAGACACTCCTATGTTAAGGGGAATTGCTGGTAGCAATGAGAAAATGAGAAAATTTGCCTCACTAGTTCCTCTAAAAAGGATAGCATTGCCTGAGGAGATAGCCCAAGCGATACTATTCCTAGTTTCTAACAGAGCTTCCTACATAACTGGACAGGTTCTCGTTGTTGATGGAGGAATGACTGCAGGTAGATCGACCACTGCGGGCTCCCTATCTAAACATTAACCTCCCTTTTCTTTTTCTTCCTCTCTTTTACCCTAGACTCTACTAAACCGAGAGTGCAAGCAACTCCCCTGTATATCAGCAGGGAGATAGCCAAACCAATTATGCCCATAATCGATCCAAGCATTATGATCGACAGCACCATAAAACTAACCGAAGCTATGTTTACAATGAGGATTGCCACAGGATCCTCTCTACTATATTTCCCTGCGGCCCATATACTGAATATTGAATCGAAGATTATGGCAAAGGATGCTATTTGGGCTGGGGTCGCGCTCATGGGATAGAATCTAGGAAATAGGGTCCTCACAGTCCAAGGTATCAGGAGGAATGCTGACACAGCTACTGCTATAGAAAGAGCGATTCCAACGATCTCAGCCATCTTTGTCTTCCTCCCAGAGGATTTCTCCGGTAGCAGGTAATTTGAGAGACTTACTGGTATAACTGTCATTGCAACGTAAAACTGGAAAGCTAACTGGTAGTATCCTAAAGCTTCATTTCCAAAGAAGAATCCTATAAGTATCTTGTCAAGTCTTACCCCCATAGCACCTGTGAATCCTATCAAAAGGGCCGTTACAGCGAACTCCACATGCTTCCTTATGGACCTGAGGCTTACCTTTAGATCCTTAATCCCCCTAAATATCCAGAGCGATAGAGCTAGGTAAATTAAAGCAAAACTATATAGAACTCCGCTTACCCCCCATTCAGGTACAAGCAGTATCACCAAGGAGAGTATAGCTGCTCTGCTGGTCCCCTGCATGATAGCATAGTCCCTGTACTTCCTTCTTCCAAGCCTCTCCTTTATAGCCAGTGTGAAGAGAGAGCTTCCTAGGATTATCAACGGAAGGGATGGATGTATCAGCGTCAACGGAATGCCTATGAAAAGAGAGGCTATTAGAACCAGCATAATTGAAGATGGCAGTATGTCCTCTTCTCCCTTAGGAATATACGTTTGCACCGTAGTCGGAAGGCCAAGCCCAGCCATACTAGCAATTAGGGCACCAATGGATAATATATAATTTGCAAATCCATAATCGCCAACTGTCAGTATTGTGGCCAGTATCAGCCAGATAGCAGCCCCCAGAATCACAGCAGCTAGGTTTCCAGCTGTGACTAGCAGTAACCCTTCCTGACTTAAGGCAGCGTGTAGAAGATCTTTAGGTGAATACTTCATTTTAAGGACACCGCCTTTTTATCATTCTTTCCCATGGAGGGGATCTTAAAAAGATACTATAAGCTTCAGAGAGCATCTAAATGCCTAGTATCTGAGTTAGAAAGGCCCTGTTCTGATATAATTGATTCTCCAGGTAGCCTTATTATTACTGAAGAAAAATTGACGGTTGAATAACTAGGAGCTCAACTCTCATTCAGCAAGATTTCTACACCCATCACCCAACTCCAACAAGTCAAGTCAAGAAGGAAGAATAGATCAGGGAGATTCAGCCTAAGAACTTGTAGAGGTGGTTAGGGCGAGATCAATGATTGAACATCACGTTTTTAATCGCACTCAAAACCAAAAAACATGCGGCATTCTCTAAGAGAGAAGTGGCTTGACTTGGAAGATGATACCTCTAATGTTGAGGCTTGGGATCCGAATATTTAAGCCTGGGTCTCACTTCCTCTTCTCGCTTTAGCGATAGGTTCCTGTGATGTGGATTCTATGAGATGATAAAGAGCGCGCGATCTTCTAATAAAGAAAGAGCTTACCAAGATAGTTAACAATTAGTAACAAGTTATCAATTCACTAATAACTAACCAGTAGATTGGGGAAACCCTCTATTATCCTTTTAGCTGGCTAGATATATTAATATACTTGTATTGATACCTTGTTAGATGCCGATTGGAAGATCGAAGAAACTCCCGAGGACATCTGTTCAGAGCAAACCCATTATGATAATAGCCCACGGTGACGTTGACGGAGTTATTAGTGCTGTAATAGCAGCTAGATCTCTATCCTTGAATGACAGGGATGATGTGGAATACTACTTCTCTGGTCCTAGATCAATAGATAATGTGCTATCTAGAATTCCTGGTGGTGGGAAGAGGCTCATAATAGTTGATATAGCCATAAATCCAGATAAGCTGGATAAAATAAGGAAACAAATTAAGAGGCTCAGCAAATCGGGTTGGCAGATAACATGGATAGACCATCATGAGTGGCTACCTAATGCTCTCGATGGACTTTCTATGTATGCAGATGTGAGGGTTAGGCGAGCTCCAAGCGCAGCTAGAGTCGTGCTCGAGGATCTTAGTGGCAGCGACTACGAGAAAGAGCTAGCAGTAATAGCTGATGATGCCGATACAGCTACTTACTCCAATAACAGAGCTAGAATGTACAATTCCCTTACTAGGGACAGGAAAAAGAGAGAGTATTTACTGAAAGTCCTTCTAGAAGGAAAATTTGAGGACGATCGTGTGATTAAATGGGCTACTAAGAGAATTAGAGAACAGGAAAAAGCTATGAGGATAGGAATTAAAGGTAGTATTATAGAGAAGACTAATAAAGGGAGGAGCTTTGCTATAATTGATCTTAGGCCAAGGGGAGGGCCTGGATCCCTAATCTCCAAAAAGTTGGCCAATGATAAAGGTGTAGGATTTTCCCTCGTCATTTACTCATGTGACAAATTCTCGCTCTATGCCGGGATGGATAAGAGCGCGAATCTAAAGCCCATCTGTGAGAACCATAGTGGAGGAGGGCATCCCTATGCCTGCGGAGCTAGAATAGATATTCCATATTATAAAAAACTGATCTGCTTATTATTAGGTAGGATGTACCTTCCTAGGGAAATCAGGGAGCTTACAGAGGAGATAAAGCAGGAACTATAGTTTAGCCTTTCTAGATAAAGCAGGGAAAAGGAATTAAGAGAATATTCTATTGCTTTATTATGAAGGATAAGATTCCGGAGGGAGTGATCCCTCCTCACGTAACTCCCTTCAATGAAGGAGGCAATATAGACCTACCTTCCTTGAGGAAACTTGTATCCTTCTGGCTTGAAGCAGGTGTTCATGCCCTAGCAACATGTGCGAGCAATGGAGAAGGACCATTAATGAGTGAAGATGAGAGAAATGTCGTAATAGGTCAAGTTATTGATCAAGTTGGGAGCCAAGTTCCAGTCATAGTAGGAGTAAGCTCTCCGTCAACGAGAGGCATCTTGAGGCAGATAGCAGATGCTGAGAGGTTGAATGCTGATGCTATACTTCTCGCACCTCCATACTACTTCAAACCAGGGCCTAGAGAACTACTAGAGCATTACAGGGCAATCTTAAGGGAAGCTAATCTTCCAGTCATCTTGTACAATGTACCGAAATTTGTGGGCTACAATGTACCGATAGAGGTCATATTCCAAATATCTAAGGAGTTTGACAATCTAGTAGGGGTTAAGGAGTCAAGCGGCCTTCTTTGGAGAATCTCTGAGCTTATAAGACTCATCGGAGCTAGCATATCGATACTAGCTGGCACAGGGGATCTACTCCTCCCAACCCTAATGCTGGGAGGTAGAGGTGGTATAGTTGGGGTTGCTATATTCGCCCCTGAGCTTGCTGTGGAACTTTACAATTCCTTCACTGGGGGAAATATGAGTAGGGCCAGAGAGCTCCAGCTCATCCTAACAATGCTCAATGAGGCGATTGTAAAGAAATTCAATCAATTGAGTGCTACAAAGGAAGCCCTTAACCTTAGAGGTTTGCCAGCTGGTTATCCAAGAAGGCCTTCATTACCTCTCAGCGAGGAAGAGAGAATCTATGTAAAGCAAGCCTTAGAGAAAGCCAATATTATTTAAGCTGGGGGATTCCATCAGCCAGGCCATCCAGCTAAGCTACCATACCTTAACTCCTACGGGAGCCTTTTCATCTACTTCAATCAGATATACCTTCTCATTTTCTTCCTCTGCTAGGAGAAGCATCCCTTGACTCTCAACTCCCATCAGCTTCTTTGGTTTCAGGTTTGTCACAAATATCATCTTCTTCCTCTCCAGATCCCTTGGCTTGTACTGATCCCCTATACCTGTCACGATCGTCCTCTCTTCATCGCCGAAATCCACGACTAGCTTTATGAGCTTCTTAGATTTGGGAACCTTCTCAGCCTCTTTAACCAGTCCTACTTTCAAGCTGAATTTCCAGAATTCTTTCACATCGTAAAGCTCCATGCGAGTCATCCTACAATTGAACTTCCCTCTATTATTTTTATTTTAATGGAAGGCTAATCAAAGCAAGAATGGCCTCAGATGTAGTGGGATTCTTGCAGAGATTAGTTAGAGTTAGGAGCTTATCAGGTAATGAGGAAGATCTAGCAGGCTTGGTAAAGGATGAGCTATCTTCGTTAGGCGTGGATCAAGTGTGGATCGATAAGGTGGGGAATGTCATAGCGAAGGTCTCAGGGACTGGGAGAGGGCCTATACTCTTCGATGCTCATATGGATACCGTGCCAGAGGGGGATTCAACGAATTGGAGAATAAATCCCTTCTCCGGTGGATTAATTAATGGACATGTCTACGGAAGAGGATCTGTGGATATGAAGAGCGGTTTGGCAGCAATAGTTCACTCGATAAAACTCGTTAAGGAGGGATTTCCCGATCTAGTATATGCGTTCGTGGTTCATGAGGAGGATCATGAGGGATTTGGCGTTCGACATGTGATAGAATCCACGAGCAAGCCAAAGCTAGTGGTTCTAGGTGAACCTACTTCCCTTAATTTAGCTAGAGGGCATAGAGGGAGGGCAGAATTGATTGTAGAGCTGAGGGGAAAGACAGCTCACTCTAGCATGCCTGAACTAGGGGAAAACTGTCTTGACACTCTATGTGATTACATGAAGGAGTTGAAGGGTTTGGATATGCCTTATCACTCTGTCCTAGGTCCGGCCTCCATTGCAGCAGTAAATGTGGAAGTAAGCCCCGGAGTCATTCCCATAATCCCAGACAGATGCCAGTTGTTGCTTGATAGAAGAACCTTACCTAGGGAGAGCAGGGAAGATCTTGAGAGGCAGCTGGGAGGTACCATAGTCAAGAGGATATTGAGGTGCTATACAGGCTACGAGGAAGAAGTTGAAGCATGGTTTCCAGCTTGGGTGAATAAAGATTCTGATCTTGTTAAATTGACTGGGAGATTAGGTACAGACATGATCATCTGGAGATTTGGAACGGATGGTTCATACACTGCTGGAGAGCTCGGAATCCCTACGATAGGCTATGGACCTGGCGATCAAGAAATGGCTCATCGTCCAAACGAGATGGTTAGCATAGGAGAAGTTGAAAGAGCAGTTAGAGGATATGCCGAAATTATTGAGTGGTTTTCATCATGGTTTGACCGAACAGATCGACTCAATCAGTCAGTGGCCTCACATTAACTTATTTAATAAGATTATACACAGCGTTCATGTCGGAAAATGAGGGTTTTAGTAATAGCACCTCACTACAATACTTTCGTTAAAGGATCCATCGAAGCCATAGCGAAGAGAGTTAAGCGAGTCGATGTGCTAGTGCACCATAACAGATTTACGAGCTTGCTCAAATATGTGCCACTTGGAGGATATATAGACTACGCTAGGAGGTTTACTAGGGACAAACTCCTCAACTTGGAGGGAAAACCCGAGAACGTCAGAGTCCACTTTATATCAAAATTTTACTTCCCACCGAGCTTTAGAAATCTTAAAGTTGGAGATATCTTTGCTAAGGAAATGCTAAAAATCATAGATAATGAAAGAATAGAGGCAGACGTAATTCATTCTCATTTCATATGGCCTCCAGGTTATATAGGTGCTAAAATTAAGCCTAATCTCGATGCGAAGCTCGTCATAACTGGGCATGGCTATGATGTATACGACCTTCCCTTCAGAGGAGATGAGTGGATGGAGAGAATAAGGTGGGCCCTATCCCAGACCGATGCTGTAACTACAGTTAGTAGAAGCAATTTAAAGGTGCTGACAGAGAAACTGGGTGTTGATGTTAGTAAAGCCCATTTAATACCAAATGGAGTTTCATCCATTTTTAAGCCAATTGATGGATTATATGCAAGGAATGAGCTTGGAATTAAGGGAGATGCTCAGGTGATCCTGTCAGTTGGTAGCTTTATAGAGATAAAAGGCCATGAATACCTGATAAAGGCTGTGAAAAAGCTGAAGGATTCTGGGTTTCATGTCCTCACCTATATCATAGGTGAGGGCTCCTTCAAGGAGAGGCTCATCAAGTTAGTGAGAAAGTTAGATCTAACTGATTCTGTAAGGATTGTCGGTCCAAGGCCTCATAGTGAGATTCCTCTGTGGATGAATGCTGCTGACGTTTTAGCTTTACCTAGTCTTAAAGAAGGTACCCCAACTGTCATGCTCGAAGCGTTAGCTTGTGGTACACCGCTTGTCGGTTCTAGAGTAGGGGGAATACCTGATATTATAACCTCTGAGGAATATGGCATATTAGTGGAACCTAAAAACACCGAAGAGTTAACAAAGGCAATATTAGAGGCCTTCAATAAAGAATGGGATAGAAAGAAGATTGCTGATTATGGAAGTCAGTTCTACTGGGATAAAATATCTGAGAAGATTATTGATCTATATGAAAATCTCCTTAGATTCAAGTAAATGTGGTAAATGTGGAAATTATGTCTTTAGGAAAAGGCAACTAATACAGCTATAGCGAGATTACATTTATACTCTCTTTACGGTCTTTCTCTTGTGCTCTTCAAGGATCTAGCTAGTATTGCAAGACGAGTTGCAGCCATCACTTCTAGGCAGGAGAAAGTTCGTTATGTCGCTGAGCTAATATCGAAACTTCCACCTGATGAGGCTTACAGGGCACTCTTGATACTTACAGGTCGCATATTTCCTCCATCAGATCCTAGAGAGCTCAATGTATCTTGGGCAACTCTCTGGCACGTAGTATCCTTACTCGTAGGCGAAGCACAGCCCAAAGGGGTTGATGTAGGCGAACTTATTGAATCCATGCTCCGTTTTAGAAAGATGAAGCAGACATCCCTCTTTGAGGAGCCCCTCACCATCAACGAAGCTTACAGGATGCTAGAAGCCATAGCTTCTGCGGAAGGTCCTGGATCCAAGGTAAAGAAGGGAGTTATATTAAGCTCCCTTTTCTCAAAGGTCGAACCTGAGGAAGCTTGGCTGCTGGCGAATGCTATAGTGGGTGAGACGAGACTTGGACTGAGTGAAGGCCTCCTTATAGACGCTATAGCCTATGCTTACAATCTCAGGAGGGAGGATGTCGAGAAAGCAGCCATGGTGCTAGGTGATCCATATGAGATAGTTAGGAGGGGTGGTAAGCTAGAACTCCGCCCAGTTATCTTCAGGCCCATCAGACCTATGCTCGCTCAGACAGCGGAAAGTGTTAAATTGGCCATAATGGAGCTGGGGAAATGCGCATTGGAGTACAAGCTAGACGGTGTCAGGGTTCAGGTTCATGTCAAGGGAAGTGAAGTTAAATTGTTCAGCAGGCGCCTCAGCGATGTGACTGCAAGCATTCCTGACATAGTTGAAGATGTAAGGAAGGGGCTTAAAGCTGAGAAAGCTATCTTGGAGGGAGAGGTGATAGCTGAGAGGGATGGCAAGCCTTTACCCTTTCAGCTTCTCATGAGAAGGCTTCACCGAGCTACATTAGATGCCAGCATTATGAGGGAAATTCCGTTAAAGCTATATCTCTTCGATCTCCTACTAATTGATGACACAAGCTTCTTAGAAAGGGCTTATATTGAGAGAAGAGCTAAATTGGAGGAAGTTATTGAAGATCCTCTCCAACTGGTTCCCTCCATTGTGACCAAGAGTGTAGAGGAAGGCCAAGCTTTCATGCAAGAATCCTTGAGAAGAGGGCATGAGGGAATCATGGCTAAGAAACTGAATTCTCCCTACATGCCAGGGGGAAGGGGTAGGCTTTGGTTGAAGATAAAGCAAATCCATACCCTCGATTTGGTAATAGTGGCAGCCGAACGTGGTTATGGAAGAAGGAGCAGATGGTACAGTGACTATTACTTAGCTGCTAGGGATCCCAAGACCGGAGAATTCATAATTGTTGGAAAAACTTTCAAGGGTCTTAGCGATGAGGAATTCGAGTGGACGACTCAGAAGTTGAGATCTATGGCTGTGGAGGAGACTGGCAAGCTGATCAGAGTTCGACCTGAGATTGTGGTGGAAGTGGCATTCAACGAGATCCAGAAGAGCCCAAAGTATAAGAGCGGCCTAGCCCTGAGGTTCGCTAGGATAGTCAAGATTAGGGATGATAAAACTGCTGATGAAGCTGATACGATAGATAGAGTTAGAGAGCTTTATGAGAAGCAGTATAAGAAGCTATAATGCTGGCTGCCAAGGAACAAGCTATCGTGCACGAAATGTAAAGGGTCACAAATGATTTGAATTCAAAGTCATTTCCTAATTAAATCCCTAGGATCTACCCTCCTGTGAGATTATCATCTCACCTATGTCTATGGCGGCCTCTGTCGCTATCTGGAAATTTCTCTCAATGGCGCTCCTCAGTTCGTAGTTCTCCTGGAGATCCTCCAAAGTGATATCTCTCCTACTCCGCAAGTAGCTTAGAGAGATCTCCAAGTACCTGAGCTTCTCGGCGATCTTCTCTCTGAAGAACATCCTTTCACCTCGAAATGATGAGATTGGCCCTCCTCAAGTCGTAATACCTCCTGTCCAAGTAGGTCCTCAGGGTGCGATAGATGAATTCCTTCCTGATCCTCTCATCCCTGGAGAAAAGGAGCTTACCCTTGAGAACCTCGTAAGACAGTCGATAACTGGCGGTGTTGAGGAGAACGGCATCCACCCTCACCTCCCTGAAGCTCAGGCGACTGGCTATGTCTAGGAATGTGTTCCACATAACATCATGGGGGAGGGAGGGATTCAGGTACACGGCGATGTCGACATCGCTCATCTTACCGGCCTCGCCCCTAGCGTAGGAACCGAATAGGTAGGCGAAGACCACATCTTCATGCTCCTTCAGTATCTCCACTATCCTCTTCACGATCATTTTCCGAGATCTTCCCTGGAGAAGTAGGTAAAAATGTATTTGTTATACAGGTCCATCACCCACCACTCCCCTTTCCTTTAGGTAGTTCAGGATGAGATTGACCTTCTCTAGAAACCTCTCGTTTCCCGTTTCATGATAGTTCTTAACGAGAAATGCGACGAGGGAGATGGAGTTCTCCACGACCTAGTCCTCGTAGAATACCTCTAATCTTCCTCCTCTTCTGGGCGGTGAAAAGCTGGAGGGCCTGATCCACACGCGTCCTTGAGGGACAGCCCTGAGCAGGCCTTGCGTGTATGGATACATTGGATCCGAGAATATCCCCTCCTTGCTTACCATCTCCACCATCTTGCTAGCATACATTACAGCCACCCTGCCCCCGACGGTGGCTGTGACGCCCAAGTTATGCGTGATGAAGATGAAAGACACCTCCACCTGACTCTTTAACTCGGTTATGAGCCTGAGTATCTGGGCCTAAACGCTAACGTCCAGCGCAGATGCCGGCTCGTCCATTATGACAAGGTCGGGCTCCAGCAAGGGAGAATCACCTAGAGCTAGCATTTGACTAACTGGAGTAGAAACTACTCCTAATTCCCTTTATTATGTGAACGGGTGATTCCTCGAATGAAGGTACTGAGAAAGGAGCTTGTAGGAGGAGAAGGTCTCATATACTTAGCTACTAGAGTTTCAAGGAAGGCTGGAGGACCTAAGGATATAGCTGAGGAGTTAAAAGACATAAGTAGGGTCAAGAGGCTTTTAACTGGCATAGTAAAGACAGGTCACTTCTCTGTCTTGGAGCATTCCCTCATAAGGTTGTGGGTAAATGCTGACTGGAACAAAGTAACCAAGACATTCTTCCATCATAAGTACGTGGAAGCAACTCAAAGCGATCCTATACTGATATCAATGAATCCTAGAGCAGCTATAGAGATCTTAGATGATGAGAAAGCCAAACCTCTTGCATTAGAGGCTGTAAAAGAGCTGCCTATAATCTCGAACATTTTAGGAATAAGGAGCGAAAAAGAGCCCAATTTAAATGTGCAGATGACTAAGGTAAGTGAAAGTCCTCTAGTCTACTTCTTCATAGGTTCTCCTCATGAAGATCCGAGGCATGGATTCTACGCTTTTTGGACTGAGATGTCTCGTGTTGCCTCCCACCAATTCGTCAGACATCGCAGGCTCAGCTTCACTCAGCGCTCTGGCAGGTACACTAAACCAAATGGATTTATCCTCCCTTATGTGAAGGAGGATGCTCTAAAAATCATGGAGGAGCATGCTAATATTAGTTATCTAATCTATAACAAGCTTCTTAAGATGAATATAAGAAAGGAGGATGCTAGGTACATACTTCCAGCTGCTTTAAAAACTGCTCTATTCGTGAGCGGCCGCCAATCCGATTGGTATCACTTCTTAGAGCTGAGGACAGATATACATGCCCAAGAGGAGATAAGGAAGTTTGCTCAAGTAGTAGCTAGGGTGATGGGTTGGTCTGGTGAGATGAAGTAAGGAAGGTAAGATATGTAAAGAAAGAGCGCTAATGGTTATCAAATAAATAGAGATATACATGAGGGTAAGCCTATGGAAGATCTCAATCTCCTTTACCGGGGAAGAATTGTCACCCTTGAAGTTAGGCAGGTGAATAGCGGGATTAGGGAGATAGTATATCATCCTGGTTCTGTCTCAATACTCCCCTATGAGAACGATTGCGTGTACCTTATCAAGCAGTACAGGTACCCTCTTAATACATATATATGGGAGATACCTGCTGGCACTTTAGAGGAAGGAGAAAGCCCAGAAGAATGCGCTAAGAGAGAACTTGAGGAAGAAACGGGTTTAATAGCTGGTAAATTGGAGAAGATTTTTGAGGCATATCTGATCCCAGGATACGGTACGGAAAAGATGAGCTTCTTCTTTGCAACTGAGCTATCTAAGGGAAGAATGCATCCAGAGCCCTCTGAGAAGATAGAGGTTCACAAATTTCGAATTGATGAGGCTGTGCAGAAGGTAAGGACGAACGAGATAGCAGATGTAAAAACGATAGCTGCACTTCTTTGGTACATGCAAATGAGGAGTGAATAAATTTACTTACTTACTTACTTGATGTAAACATCACTACCCACACCACTATTCTACGAAAAGATAATTCTCTCTACTACTTCATCCATTAGAATCCCCTTAGTTCACACGCGTTCAACTAGGAATTCAATGAGAGAGTAATTTCATTGGGATCTCGACTTACCTAATGCTCAAAAGTATAATTCCTAGCGGAGAATAGAGCTGAATTAAAACATTCTTATGTTTAAATATCATTTTATTGCCCTTGTAAGCCAAGAGCAGCGGTGATCTCTATGGAGCTTGAATGTCCAGAATGCGGCGCTATAATAGAACTTGATGAAGATGAGACAGAAATAGGCCAAGAGATCGAATGTCCAGAATGCGGAACGATACTTATCTTAAGGAAAAGGGGTAAAAAATTCTTCCTAGAACCCTTGGAAGAGGAAGAGCTAGAAGAAGCGGATGAGGATGAAGATGAGACAGAAGCGGAGGAAGAGGATTATTAGGAGATTTTAAGCTGTCTCAAGTATCTTAAATATAGAGATTCTTCCTATTCCATATTTCTTTATATTATCTAACCACTTGTCTGATACGGATACTATTGAAAAAATGCCCCAAAGCTCCGAACCCACCTCATCTATAATCCTCATTATGGCGTCTATGGATTCCAAATTATTAAGAACGTCTTTTACCAAGATGATTTTATCTCCTCTATTAATCGACGACCTTGGAATGAAAACATCCATGATCCTTCCCTTATCGTGAGATACATAAGAACCTCTAGCGAAAGCATCCACGGTAAGACCAGGATAATCCAAAGTAGAGACCGCTTTGGAAGAGATCCAATCAGATGATATAATAGCTAGGGGAGAAACAGCTGAGGGGTGGGCCAATATTATATTCACATCCTCCTCTCCAACGAATTTGGAGATAATATATCCCATTAAATCTAAGAACTTGAAACTCGTAAGTAGCCTCCATGTTTCTACATATCCATAAGCATTTGTTCTCAATATCCTATCAAATGCCCTTTCAATTAGCCGTAGCTCCTCTATTTTACTAATTATCTTTCTGGCTGTCGGTTTTTCTGGGGTATTCTTAAGGCTAATGTACCTCCATATTACCTGGTAGGGTATGCCTAGCATATCCTCAAGCTCTTTAAACGTGAAAAATCCTTTTAGTGAACTTAATAACCTAATTGATACATATGGCGACTCTAATCTACCTATTCTAACCAAAATCCTCACCCATTTATATACCCAAAAAGAAGGCTGCCATGCATATAACCTTGAGCTTAAAGGGAAAGCGTGTATACTCACAGAAATTTAAGGAGGTACCTCTAGTGAATTATCATGGAATATTGTTAGCATGATTTTAGTTTAATCAGTCTTTTATTTCCTAATATAAGAAAGGAACGGCTGATCTGGCAAGATGATCCAGAAAGATTGCTCCTTTGAGAGTTTTAGATTTCCTGGAACTTTTTTTAAAGCAAACTTAGTAGCTAGGATCTTAGGATATAAAGGAGATCTTTACATAAAATGGGAAGGAGATAACCCTACAGGAACACAAAAGGATAGGGCAGGTTTGAGGCATGCCGCTAAAGCATATTCCCAAAGATATTCTGGTTTAACAGTAGGTACCTGTGGAAACTATGGGGTTTCAATTGCATATTTTGCAAGTATGATGGGTCTAAAAGCAGTAATTTTCATGCCAAGGAGGTATTCTGGCTCTAGAATAGGAGAGATGATAAGACTTGGTGCAAGAGTTATTAGAGTAGACGGGAGCTATGAGGACGCTGTAGAGGCTAGCATTCTAGCATCCCTAGAGGGAGATCTTTATGATGCAAATCCAGGAGGGGTAAATGGAGAAGAAGCTCTTAGATCCTTTATGGACATAGCTTATGAAATTGTAAATTCTTTAGGAAAATCTCCAGATTTAGTTTCAGTACCTGTAGGAAATGGAACTACCTTAGCCGGGATATACCTTGGATTCAAGGATCTTATGACTAGAGGGCTTACTGACAGAGTACCTAAGATGATCGGGGGAACAACCGTCCTTGGAAACCAGGTAGCATTAACCCTTAAGAGATCATCTCGCGAGCTTGTGAATCTATCAGAGAGCGACGTTCGAGAAACAGAGGTCAATGAACCTCTTGTGGCGATCAAATCTCTCGATGGGGGCGATGCGATTAAAGCTATCCTAGAAACTAAAGGCAGAGTCTATGAGCTCACCGATGAGGAAATGATCTCCTTGGCTGAAATTCTCTCGTTAGAGAGAATAGATCCTCTACCGGCTTCTAGCTCCTCATTAGGAGCAATAAGAGAGTATAGTGATGAAAATGCATTCTCAGGAACTGCCGTAGCAATTATCACTGGGAGAAAATCGAGATGAAGGAGGCCTTAATATTAACTGAGAGTAAATATCTCACCTCTGATGCTAAAACGGCTCATGGCTTGATCAGGAAATCATTAAGATATAAAATAGTCGGTGTAATAGATAGCACGGTAGCAGGGGAAGATGCAGGAATGATTTTAGATGGAAAGCCTAGAGGCATAAAGATATATGAGGATTTGAACTTGGCCTTAACTCATAATCCAAGGGCATCAGTACTTATAGTTGGAGTTGCCACCTCAGGAGGCAAGCTACCTTCTAGCTATAGAAGCATAGTAAGGGAAGCTCTTGAGAGGGGATTGGATGTAGTTTCTGGTCTTCATGAGTTTCTTAGTGACGACATTGAGCTATCCAGCATAGCTAAAGAAAAAGGAGCGAAAATAATAGATGTTAGAAAAATATATCAGAGCATGAAAATTTTTTATACCGGAAAGATACGTGAAGTTAAATCTATCAGAGTCGTGGTCCTAGGTACAGACGCATGTATAGGAAAAAGAACAACAGCATGGATGCTCGTAGATGAGTTAAATGATAAGGGAATAAGGTCCGTTATTATCGGTACTGGGCAAACAGCATGGATGCAAGGAGCTAAGTATGGAATAGTGCTAGATTCTATGATAAACGACTTTATTCCTGGTGGCCTAGAGCATGAAGTTTGGAGGGCCTACAAGGAGGAAAATCCTGATGTAATGGTGGTGCCTGGCCAGGGATCAATGCTGCATCCCGTATTCCCCGGTAGCTTTGAGATTCTTAACCTTCTCTCCCCAGAAGTTGTAGTCCTTCAACATGCTCCTGGGAGAAAGCACTTAGAGGACTTCCCAGAGTATCCGCTCCCTCCTTTAGATAAGTACATAAGTTTGGTAGAACTGATGACTGGAAACAAACCTACTGCGATTACGATAAACACTGAAGGAATGAGGGAAGAGGAAATTAATGCCTACCTAAGGAGAGTGGAGAGGGATTATGGGATACCTACATGTGCTCCTTTATTGCAAGGAGTTGAAAAAGTAGCTCGTCTAACAGAGAGGAGAATTGAAAGATGAATGTCAATTTAAAGTGCTTTGATAGAATCTCAATTAAAGACCTAAAAGTTAAGCCTCATAGTATATCTTCTACATATTCATTGGAAATGGATGGAATAAGAAGAGAGTATAAGCTCATTGAGAGCTATACTGAAAATATAAATATAAGAGAAGTAAAGGGTATAGAAGAGCTTGCTAGCCTGATAAGCATAGTCCCAGTAGTTAACTATGCTCTATTCACAGATGAAATAAGCATAGACTTCCCAATCATAGAGTTAGATCTGAAATTTATGAGAGATATGAGTGAGATAACTTCTAGAGATGTATTTGTAAATAGGATAGCTCGCGGGACTGGACTTGTAAAGGGAGAGTATATTCCTGATCCTGAGAGCATATCCCTCATGGATGCCAAGCCTAGGGCATCAATTTATGCTAGGAGGTCCACCTCTACAGCGTTAGACGAAATTGATGGAGAATATACGTGCGGGACCATGCTCTCTGGGGGTAAGGATAGTCTTCTCACTTATTCTCTCTTGAAGGAGGCAGGATGCAAAGTATATCCTTTTTTTCTAAATGAATCTGGGAGGCATTGGCTATCTGCTTTGAAGGCATATAGATACTTTTCGAAAAATATTCCTCTAACAAGAAGAGTGTGGAGCAATATAGATAGGTTATTTGCATTTATAGAGAGAAATATGAAAATTGTGGTCCCTAATTTCATGAGAAAATCCAGAGAACTTTATCCTATAAGATTATTCTGGTTTGAGCATTATGCTTTCTCTTTTCTACCGCTTATAATGAAGTATAAAGTAGGGAATATAAATTTTGGAAACGAATTTGATGATCCCACGAGCTCTTCCTTCACCTTCAGGGGAATAGAGCATTATAACGCAATATACGATCAATCTCAGAGTTTTGAGAAATATATGACCAATTGGTTCGGAGAAAGAGGATTGGGCATAAAGCAATGGTCTCCCATAAGGCCAATCTCCGGCTTGATTGTAGAGAAAATCCTCTATGAAAGATATAGAGCAATGATACAGCTGCAAATGAGCTGTCACTCTCCTAAAATAGTTAGGGGAGAGCTAATACCTTGTGGAAGCTGCTTTAAGTGCACAGGCGTAATGATATTCCTCTTAGCTAATGGAATAGATCCAAAAATGGTAGGATACACCACTAGCCTGAGTGAAGTGCTTGCTAGAGTTAGAGAAGGAAAATATAGATTAGATAAGGATGAGTTGGAGCATTCCTTATTTCTTATGGGAAAAAGATTTCTTATAAAGAGTCCCAAAGCATCATATCACCCTCATGTTGAGACAATCCACTTCGATAACATATCCTCTCATCTCGACTTTATTCCTCAGAAAAAACTAAGAGAAAGAGTACTTGGTATATTAGAGAGGTATACGAAGGGATATTCTGTCTTGAGGGGAAACAAATGGGAGATAATGAACAAGGAAAAGCTATCAATGTAGAGATTAGAATAGTAGAGTTACCTCCTGAGGAATTTGAGAAGTACATAGAGTTTGACTCTATGATGAGTTGGGAGTTTATAGATGAGGAAATAAGGAATAAGATGACCTTTGAAGATTACAAAGAAATTCATAGAAGGCTTGTTAGTATTATTTACTTCTCTAACTTGGATAACAGAATATTCGCTGCCATAAAGAGAGATGATATAATTGGCATAGCTTGGGTTGGATTGAAAATAGATACAATCAACTACATACCTATAGGGTATCTTTATGATATAGAAGTTAGAGAAGATTACAGAAGAAGTGGCTTGGGGAGTAAGCTAATGTATCTAGTGGAAGAGGCTTGCAAGGAATGGAGTGTAGATAGAATTGTGCTCTCCGTTGACTTGGATAATAAGGAAGCATATAGATGGTATCTAAAGAGAGGATACCATATAAAGAGGCTGATAATGACTAAAATACTGAGATGATATACTAAGTTTATGTTAAGATAAATAAGTATACTAAAATTACACAATCTTTATTATCGAAATTTATTATCAAAAATAACCTAAGAGCGCTCGATATTACAGGAATTCAAGCATTCTTTCTAACTATCAATCATTACTTACTTATCTTGGCTTATCCTAGGTCAGGCTAGGGGAGACAGCTTGCGAGATAATATCCTCTACTTCATGAGATATAATATCCTAGATGATTTGAAGTCTCTTATAGAGAGGGGTGAATTATCGGAGGCTAAAGAGGCAATAAGAGAACTATTAAAGAACGCTAATGGCGATTATAAGAGAAGATTAGAGTTCGAAGAAAATAGGCTCTATAGATGGCCCATGCAATATCCATTCGAGGAGGAAGAGGCTTTAGAGGAGCTGAAGAAGAGAATACCGAGCCTCACCATGGAAGAATTTAGGAAGTTAATAGAGAGGGGATGCATAGACTACAGGCTGCTGGAAGGAAAGGTAAGGATATTCGAGAGGTTTGTCCCCAATTCCCTCTGGTTATGTCCCGATTTGAAAAACAAGGCTATAGAGGAGAAAGATGAGACTATAGAGAGGGCTAAAGCAGCCTTAGTTGATAGAGCAATGGACGTCATGAGTTCGAGGGCCAAGCCCCTCACCTACAAGTTCAGGGCGAAGGTTATCCTAGGTAAGGGATCCGTGCCTAAAGGAGAGAAGGTTCGGGTATGGATTCCCATACCTAGAGTGAGCGATCTGCATCCTGAAGTCAGGATACTGGCATATAATCGAGAACCTTACTTGGCCGATGAGATGCATAAACAGAGGACGGCATATTTCGAGTTCGCCTCCTCTGGCCTAAATGATGAAGTATGGATAGAATATGAGGTAGTTGCAAAGCCGTTCAAGGTCGATTTAAAGCACGAAGAGGTGGAAGAAATTAGAATTAGCGATTATCTGGAGGAGAGGATACCTCATGTGAGGTTCACTAGGGAGCTTAGGGACCTAACTAAATCTATAGTTGGGAATGAGGACAATCCGCTGCTCAAGGCTCGTAAGATATGGGATTGGATAGTGGATCACGTGATATACACTTACGTGCACGACTACGCTCTCTTCGATAACATAAGCATGTATGCGGCCACTAAGAGGAGAGGAGATTGCGGAATTCAGGCTATACTACTTATTACAATGCTTAGGCTGGCTGGCATACCTGCAAGGTGGCAATCAGGCTGGTACGCTAATCCTGTTAGGCCCGGAATGCATGACTGGGCTCAATTCTATATAGAACCATATGGATGGGTCTATGCCGATCCTAGCTTCGGCCACCCTAGAGATGGAGAAGATTGGAGGAGGGATTTCTACTTCGGCAGCATCGAGGGCTTCAGGCTGGCTTTCAACTCGGAGATAAACCACCCATTCGATCCTCCGAAGGAGCACTTCAGGTCCGATCCCGTTGATAGCCAGAGGGGGGAAGTCGAGTGGGATGGGGGTAATCTCTACTACGATAAGTGGGATTTCGAGTTAAACCTCTTGGAGGTAGGATCTCCCTGATGATTCATCAGCTCCTTTAAAACACAACCAGTTTTTAAGGACTTGCCGGAACTTATTTCGGATGCCCGCCTACGTGATAGATCTTAGAGCAGATAGAAGATGGATAGAGCTTGTGGAGAGGTTCAAGGAGACTTTACTATCTAGGCTAGGCGATCTTCTGGTTAAGATAGTGGCTCTAGCTTCACCTGATGATCAGCTTTACGATTCCAACGTTCTAGTTATCGTAGAGAGGGATGATGATGCAGTGGTATGGTCCATAATGGAGTCGATAGCAGAGGTCGAGAGATCTGCTGGAATGGAGGGCACAATCTCTCCCTTGATAGTAACCCCAAATGAGAGAAGAATTATAGAGGGCTTCGAGGGATACGAAGTTGTCTGTTAACAAGGCCATGAGGCTAATGAATCAGGCTAAGGTAGATCTTGAGAACGGATGTTATGATAAGGCTATAAGTGCATCCTACTTTTCAGTCAGAATGCTATCTGAAATATACCTCAAGGGAATCAAGACGAGAAGGGACGATAAAATAGCAAATGCCTTGGGCAGAAAGCTAGGAGATCAAGTGAGGCTAGAATATTTGCGCCTTCTTTGAAAGGAGGAAGGAAGCAGACCATAGGGATAAGATTTTTAGCGAGGATGAAGCTAGAAGGATAGTAGCTAGGGCAGAGGATCTATTTAACAGGCTAATTTCACTTTTAGGTGAGAAGTAGGCTACTGCAGGAAATCTGTTAATCTAGTTCTCCTTTTCTCCTCAATTATATTTTGGAGGGTTGCCCATCTCCATCTTATCTGCTCCTTTGGAAAAGGAAAGCCTTCCAGCACCTTAGATAGGAATTCCCTCGTCTTCTGATCCCCTGGATAGCCAGAGCCAAAATCGTATCCTGCAATTTCCCTGAGCCTCGCTACCCTTTTATCTCTCTCCACCTTGGCTATTATGGAAGCAGCTGCTACATGAACGAACTTCTTATCTGCTTTATTTTCTGCCCTTATCCTCACCTTTAGACCACCTAGCATGGACTTGAGCGTCTCCTTAAACTTCTTGGTATTTCTTCCAGGAGCATCAACTATGATGAATGAGGGCTTAAGCTCCCTCACTAGATCTGCCATAACTTCAGCTTCCAGCATGTTAAGGCCGTTTTTAGCCACGACTTCATCTATCCTCTTGGGTTCTATTACCCTCATTGCATACGCATCAGATAGCTCCTTTATTATGGGAGCTAACTCTTCCCTTCTCCTAGGAGTTAACTCCTTCGAATCTCTAACACCTAAAGATCTTAGCTCCTTAGCTGCTTTTTTGGATAGAACCACGATAGCTATTACCATTGGGCCTATAACGGGGCCTCTGCCTGCCTCGTCCAATCCAGCAGTTCCCATTTATTCCTTCCCTATCGCTAAAGTTCCAAAATTTATCCATATAAACTAAACTCCTCTTTTTCTCCTTGGATTCAACAAATTCAGATCTTAGGGAAAGTACTCTCTTGTGGCGCACCTGACTTCCCCTCTTACTTCTATCGGATCAATTCCTAGCTCTACTCAAATATCTCTTCTTCATCGGTAAGTTTTTAGTTTCCTCATCTTTACTAGCTTGGGAAGATTTCTGTCCCAGTCGAATTAAAGGAGATCAAGAAGAAGCTAGAGGCTATAGAATCCATGGTGATATTGCTTTTAGAGAGAGGAATACTGGAAGACAAGCCCCTTTCAGATGAAATAGATGCCATAGAGTCTGAGGAAGAACTGATCAGCTTGGAGGATGCCAAGAAAATGCTGAAGAGTAATGAAGGGGGCTGATCGCATCCCTCTCAAGTTTTCATTGTATTTGAAGAAAAGAGTTCTAAAAGAACTGAGGAGCCTAGATAAGGAATTAAGGGATAAGGTTATTGAAACTTTGGAGATTCTGAAGGAGTATCCAATTCCTCGTTTTCTTTATCTTTAAAAAGCTTCGAGGATATAAGGATACCTACAGGATAAGAATGGGGAGAGTTAGAATAGTGTATTCGATAAACTGGGAGAAGGAAAAGATAGTAGTTCATTTCATCGGTCCTAGGGAGAAGGCTTATCGAGATATCTAATGACATTGCTACATGAATGCTGGCAAGTTTTTGTTTTAACAAGAAAAAGAAAGACCTACTTCATTAACCAACCTCATATGGCCTCGGTTCTACCTAATAACCGAACTTCCCTGAAATCATAGAACGAGGCAATCTTAGGGCTTAAGACTTTCCATCGGTGAAATTATGCTGTGTGTGGAAGATCGTTATTACACCGTCTTGCCTACTAAATTTTCATATAAAAAATAAATGATGAAA
>WALU01000052.1 GCA_015522685.1 Thermoproteota archaeon
CCACTAGAAAATGGAATACAAAATCAAGTACGATGGAGTGGCCGATGCCCTATACATACGGGTCAAGGACGGAGAGGTATCCGACTCCGATGAGATAGAGCGGGGGATAATCATCGATTACGACAAGGGGGGAGAGATAATAGGGATAGAGATCATCAACTTCAGCAAGTCGAAAATAGACCTAAGCAAATTGTTGACGGGCGGTGTAGAAGCGATCGTACTTAAACGTTAACGTTGAAAATTCGGTTCACGTTGCATGCTTTGGAAAGAATCAAGCAACGAAGTATACCAAAGGAGCTTATTAGGGAGTGTATAGAGAGCCCGGACGAGGTTGAGGAACGGGGCATCTGTAGATGTGTGAAGAGGCTCAAAGATGAGGTTTTAGTGGTGGTATACCGTAAAGAAGAAACGGAGATCCTCGTGATAACGGCCTACAGGTCGAGCAAAGTGGGCAAGTACCTACGTGGGTAAAAAGCGGGATTAGGTGTTCATATTAGGACTATTCAGAAATGGGATAAGCAAGGTAAAATAAGGTGTGTTAGAACTATTGGTGGGAAGCGTAGAGTCCCTGAAAGTGAGATAAAGAGGATTTTGGGGATTCACGAAGAAAGGAAAATAGTCGGATACGCAAGAGTATCATCGCATACTCAGAGAGATGATTTGGAGAGGCAGATTGAACTGATAGAGAATTACGCAAAAGAGGAAGGTTGGGAGATTGATATTTTGAAGGATATAGGTTCTGGGTTGAAAGAGGATAGAAGAAACTTTAAGAAGCTGCTTAAGAGGGTAATGAATGGAGAAGTTTCTAAAGTCATTGTAGCTTATCCAGACAGGTTAACGAGGTTTGGATTCAAGATTCTGGAGGAGTTCTTCAAAAGCTATGGAACAGAGATTGTAGTAATAAACAAAGAAGAGAAACCTCCACAAGAAGAATTAGTAGAGGATTTAATCACTATAATCTCTCATTTCGCTGGTAAGTTGTATGGAATGAGATCACATAAATATAAGAAGGTGGTTGAAGGTGCAAAGAAGCTCATACAAGATCCTTAGCTACAAAATAAAACACAGTTATGATGTTGAGGAATTTCTAAGTAGCTACAGGTATCTCCTCCAAAAAGCGATAGACATTATTTGGAGCAACATAGAATGGATTGAGAAAAAACAAAGAAACCACTATTTAATTAGAAATGGAAAGAAATTTGAAAGAAAACATTACTATGTTAAACGCTTAATCCCATTAATTCCGAAGTCCAGAGAGTTTAAGAGAAGCTTAAGGAATACATTGCTTGAAAACTGGGACTATGCATCACACTATATTGATTCAGCTATAAAAGTAGCTTACTCGATCATAAACTCTTGGAGGAGAAACTATCTCAGGGGGAGGAGAGGAGGAAACAAGCCCTTAGTTAAGAGGAGGTTTATTAGGGTTAAGGAGACGCTCTATGTTTATAGAGACGGTAAAATTAGAGTAACTGTTAAACCTAGAGAGTTCTACCTAGAATTCGACTTATCCAAGGCCTGGTTTAAGAAAAGAGTTGAAGACTATGACTTAGGAGAGTTGATACTTAAGGAAAATGAGTTGATAATCACATTCAGAAAACCAGTAAAGGAGACTAGGATAACTGAGTATATTGGCTGGGATTTGAACAAGTGTAGCTTGGATGGATTCTCACCAAAATATGGTTGGATTAAAATTGATTTAAGAAGGCTTTATCATATTCATAGAGTACATGAGGTTAAGAGAAAGAAGGTTCAGAGCATTGCATCGAAGAAGCCATCATTAAGAGCAATAGTTTCAAAACAGGGTAGAAGAGAGAGGAATAGGGCTAAGGATTCCATCCATAAGCTGACTACGCAACTCTCCATGATGTTTCCGAATATAGTACATGGATTTGAGGATTTAGAGAAGCAGAGAATGTATACTAAAAGAAAGAGACACAATAGAGACATAGCTAAGCAGAACTGGAAGCAGATAATTCAATACATGAGTTATAAGGCTAGGGTTAAACTTGTAGATCCATATAATACCTCATCCACCTGCCCCATGTGTGGAGGAAAGGTGATGAAGCTCCGAAAGGGGCAGATAGTTAAATGCAGGAAATGCGGCTTAACTCTTGACAGACAATTATGCGGAGCGATAAACATCTACCTTAGGATGTGTGGCTTTCCCCAGAGCCCAAGCACCTTCTACCATGTGGTGATTAAGAGGATGATCCCATGGTGGAAGATGCGGATGAAGGCTCTGGAAGGGGTTACCACGAATGGGGATGAGGGCGGTGACAAGCCCCCGATGAACCCAGGAGGGGGACTGAGCCTAATGAATCCCAAGGCTTACATAGACTTACCAATACCCATGTAGGCTGAACCCCAAGTCACCACCAAATGGATAGATGTATATGCCGCCGCCTACATCGACGCGTCAGCTGATGTTAAACTTTAATAATGAGTATAACTATGGATATAAGGTGAACTAAATGGTAAAGGTTATACTTAAGATCAGAAGGAAGGGTATCTTGATACTTCCGAAGAAGCTCAGGGAAAGCCTAAACGTCGAGGAGGGCGATGAGCTCATAGCTGAGACATCTAAAGGCGCCCTCACTTTAAAGCCCTTCAGGCCGATCGTGGTGGACATCGACCCAAGCCTCATCGAGAAGGCGCTCGCTGAGGAGAGTACGTTAGAGAGGAAGAGGGTTAAGGGGCTTGTCAAAGGGACTAGCGGTTGACACTGGCGTACTCGTCGAGTACATAGTCAAATCGGCTCCCTATAGGGATAGAGTGGCTAAGCTTTTTGAGAGGGCCATAACCGGTGAGCTCAAACTGTACGTAAGCCTCATCGTGCTGAGCGAAACGCTCTACGTCGCATCGCGCATATACAAGATGGCTGGCGTAAATAATCCAAACGAAAGCTCCCTCGATTATATCCTGTGGATCGAGGGAAGGGCTGAGGTGGTAAATGTGAATGAGGCCATCGCCATGAGGGCTGGGGAGCTTAAGAAGCGGCTGAGGATTGCGCTGCCGGACTGTTACGTGATCGCAACGGCTGAGGCCGTTAAGGCGACCCCACTCTTCAGGGCGGTCGAG
>WALU01000053.1 GCA_015522685.1 Thermoproteota archaeon
GATGAAAGTATCTACCTAAAAGGTAAACTTAGTGCCTAGTTTACCTAAAAGGTAAACTTTTTAATGATAATCATTTAAATTAGCTTGTGGAGCGCAACGTTACATCTCTCTCAGAACTAATCCTACTCTCGCTGGGAATCACTTCCCTAGTCCTGCAAATACTCATTCGGATGGAGAGGTTTGAAAGCCTATGGGCTAATATCATGCCAGAACTGGCTGCTTATCTCCTTGCCTATCTCTCCGTAATCCTCATACCCTACTCCCTCATAGCGATGGTATCGGGGGTGATATATCACCCATCTGGCGATCGATCATCCAGCAAGCAATCTAACCAGCCTGATCGCCGACAATCCCGTCAAAAACAATCACCCGACGAATTCCATGGAGGAGCTATAATAGGAGCCTCAGAGAGATCCCTGATATTCCTCCTCTTCCTAATGAGTGCTGCGTGCATCCTACCAGTCAAGGACGCATTAGGTTCCCTAGCAGTGATCATCGCAGCCAAAGCAATCTTCAGGTTCAATAGCAAGACAGAAGAAGCGGAATGGTATATTATTGGGACTCTTTTAAGCCTCATCATGGGAGTCGCCCTATCTTGGCTATCTCTTTACCTTATCTGGGGGAGGTTGAGTTGTTAGCTGCAATATTTGACTTGATCAGGTCGAGAGCTAGGGCTCAGGAGGCTAAAAACATAAGGGAAAAGATAGTTGAGGGCATGTCGCTGGTGGAGGAAAAGTGGGAAAGTAAGCTAGTGGCCAGGCCCGCTCTAACAGCTGGCGATAGCGTCGAGCTATTGGCCATAGATTGGAGGTCCCTGACGTTCTTCTTCCACTTCTCTCTAGCTTCAGATTTGAGGTTCAGGGTAGGGCTTGGTGCAGGAAGGATAGATGTTCTCAGGGAGTTCGCAGATGAGTGCGATGGACCAGCTTTCTGGAGCGCCAGATCGGCTCTGGAAAAGCTCAGCTCTAAGAAGGCTAGAGGCTCTCTGGTCAACTTTGAAGTTGGGGATGGATTCAGCAAGGAGGATCTGGCTAATCTGAGACTGGCAGCTCTATCAATCGCCATGCTGGCTGAGATGCCTGAAAAGAAAAGAGCATACTGTTTTAGGAGGGCCTGGTTTGGAGAAGGTGTAGGGCAAATAGCCAAGAGATACGGGGTTAGCAAGGGAAACGTGAGCAAGACGTTGAGGGGAACAGCATGCTTCATCCTTTCGAGGCTAATTAGGGAAGAATCATCGGTCTGAAAGTGGTTAGGAAAGCTCTTTTTCTTTTCTGGAGATTGTAAGAGAATTTACCCTCCCCTCCCTTCCATTGTGCTATTCTGACTCAAAAACATAGACATGTGAGATGCGCTATGAATTTAATAAGAACTAGCTCTTCATTCTCGACTTTACCTCCCTCACTAGCTTCTCTACTTGTTTTAGTGCTGTTTCTACCTGTTTTACCTTGCACCAGCCTTCGTAGAAGCATATATGCATTCCTGAGGCTTCGTTCCATGCATCCTAATCCGTTCACCGATATCATTGGCTACCACCTCTACATACTCCCAGAGTTTCCTGTGACTGGCCAACCTTCTACCTTCCTTCCAGTAAGCGTCACGCCGCTTGCTTTAGATATGAGGTCACCTTAGTCCCACTCATATATCCCTGAATTGAATTATCGCGATTATCTATTTACTGGATCCATTTTTCTTACCTCAGGCCTCATCCTCACATATCAACCTCTCAGATCAACATAAACATCTTTTATGTTTAGAATCTATGTAATTCCAGCAGCCTATGAGCAGATGACATCTGGGGAGCAAAGGATATTAGGCTTCAGGGGATCGCTAGCCTAGTGAACGGGATAATTAAGGAGGTAATCCTAGAAAACTTCATGTCCTACAGGTATGCTAGGATTCCCCTCAAAGGAGGGGTTAACCTGATAGTAGGGCCCAATGGATCCGGCAAGTCCACGATACTCCTAGCGATATCGGTTGCTCTAGGTCAGACATACACCGAGAGAGGAAGGAGGCTGAGTGACCTGATAAGGAGGGGAGAGAACTTCGCTAGAGTAACCGTAGTTATAAATAACAGTCCCCTGAATGGAAAAAGACCTCTTCCATGGTTTAGAAGTGATGAAATCTACTTCAGCAGGTACATAAGGGGAGATGGTCAATACTGGCACGAGGTGAATGGGAAAGTAGTCCCTAAAGTTCAAGCTCAGAGCTACCTGAAGAAGATAGGCCTAGATCCGGATAACATGCTGATAATAATGCATCAGAACATGGTGGAGGAGTTCATCTATCTCTCCCCCCAAGATAAGCTCAAACTGGTTGAGGAGGCCGTTGGCCTTGGGCAGTACAGGCTTAAGATAGTTCAATCAATGAAGGAGCTGGAGTTAGCGGTGAGCGAGGAAAAGAAAGCTTTGGAAATGTTGGAAAAAGCTGACCAAACAATGAAGTACTGGGAGGAGATGTATGAGAAGTGGAAGAGAAAGAAAGCCTTGGAAGAGAAACTAGATTACCTAAGGAGGGAACTATCCTGGATAAAGGTTCTTGAAAGAGAGCTTAAGGTAAAGGAAATAGAGAGAAGAATAGATGAGCTAAACAGGAATGTGGAAAATACAAAAGCTAGTATTCAGGAGCTAATGAAGGGAGAGAGTGAAGCTCAGGAAAAGATAGAGGAAATAGAGGATCAGATAACATCAGATCTTCCATTAAAGGAAGGATTAGCTAGGCTAAGGAGAGAATGGCTTCAATACTCCTCCCTGCTGGCTGAGAGAAAGGTAGAGGAATTTCGCCTTGAGATCCTGCAGGATGAGCTATCTCGCCTTATAGCTGACCTAAAGAGAGCTAAGAGGAAGCTTGATGAGGAGATATCTAGAGCATCAGAGATGGGTGAGAGAATTTCATCTGAGAGAAGTGAGGAGGAAGTAGAGGAGGAGCTGAGGAAGGTAGAACTGGCGATAGCATCCATTGGGAAGGTACCCTCTAAAGTGAAGGAGGCTTATGAGAAGTATAGAGAAATATATAGGCAGTTAAGGGAAAGGGCTGAGCAGGCTATTGAAAATAGGAACAAGCTCTCTATAGAACTCGAGAAGAGGAGGAAAATATGGAAGAGTAGAGTGGAAGAAGTCTTAGGAGAGATAAGTTTTCTATATAAACAACTTTTGCCTAAGCTTGGTGGTACAGGCGAGCTGAAGCTTGTACACATGGATAACTTGGAGGAGGCAGGTCTTGAGATTTACTCTGATTTCACTGGCTTGGGTCTCACGCCCCTAGATCCCTACAGGCATAGTGGAGGGGAAAGATCGGTGACAGTTATGTGCTTCTTCCTGGCACTTCAGGGATACATAAAATCTCCCTTTAGAGCAGTAGATGAGTTTGATGTCCATATGGATCCAAGGAACAGGGACCTTATCTTCCAGCTGATATTTGAGATGGCTGAAGGCGAGGGGATGGATAGAGATCTCGGGGGGCAGTACCTGATTATAACGCCAGCTCCTCCATCCAAGGTACCGGAAGGGATCAATGTGATAATTGTGCAGAAGGTCAGAGGATTATCTGCAACTCCCGGGGTGATGTGAGCGTCCCTGAAAGATCTACTGGAAGAGCTGATCATCACCTTCAGGAAAACATCAGATCCGTTCAAGGTAAGGGTGACTGAAATACTCGATGAATTGGCTGAGAAACTACCTGAAATAAGCTATGAAGAGCTTCAGCTGGATGGCGAGATAATATCTCTCCTCGCTAAGATAGTAAGAGAGCAGGAACTGTGGGTCAAGAGGGAGGCATCGATAGCATCCATAGGAAAGATACTAGCCCTCCTAAAGATCAAGACAATGGATAATAAATCCTTAGCTAGGGAACTGCTGGATAACTGGCAACCATTGGTGGATCTCCAGCAGGTGACTTTTACAGAGATTCTTATAGCTCTCTCCTACCTAGAAGGGAGGGAGGAATTCAAGCTCGGTGGAGCTGAAGTTGTAACTTTGGAGCCAATCGCCTTAGAGCTAGGAGTAGATCTGGAGAGGGTTATAAGGGAAGTTGAGGATGAGATTGAATCTCTTCTCAGGGAGAGCGGGGGTAAAGTATCATATAGCCTTCTGATTGGTAAAAGGGAAAGGAACGAAGCCATACTTAGAGCATACGCCTTATCATATCTGGCTACTTCAGGAAAGATAGCAATAATATACAATCCCTTAGAGGAGGAATATTATATAGAAAGATCATCAGGTGAGGAAGGGGAGGGAGAAGCTTACTCCCAGATTGTAGAGCTTGGGAGGTACCTAGATGCCAGCTAGGATTCCTTCGGACCTAATTAAAAGAGCCGCTAGACTCCTTCTGTTTAGGTCAGGCATGAAGCCAGGGATCAAGGGATGGGAACTAGCTAAAACACTAGGTAAGGATTATTTAGACGTGATAAAAGCCTTAAACGAAAGGTTGGAGGAACTTGGCCTAGAGGTGATTACGATAGGTGATAAGGGAGAGAGAATAAAACTTGAGGATGATAAAGAGTTGAGGAGGGCTACATTCATGGCAGTCTTGAGGGGCCCAATATCCCTTCAGGAGGCGAGGACCTCTGGATGGAGGATAGATGATCTAGCCATGTTATCTACCTCTCTGCTTTACCTCATAGCCAAGGATGGGTCTGCTCGCTATAGAGAACTACTGGACATTTTGAGATCCAAGTTTAAAGGGCCTAGAATCGAGTACGTGCTGGGAAGAATGCTGAAAATGGGATATCTGGAGCAAGAAGACGATATCGTCAGGATAGGATGGAGATCTAAGGTAGAAATAGACCTAGATAAGCTTGCAAGCCTAGATCTAGAGAAAGAAGAGAAGCAAAGAGTAACAAAGAGTAAAATAAAATAAAACAGCACAGTTATCTAGTAACGACGAAGCCTACTATTTTGCTGCCTTAAATGATAATACAGCTTTCTAAAGATATCACCACCTTCCCACTTATCTAGGAAAGCTTTAACTTCCCTGAAGCTCATTCCGGAAGCTCTAGCTATTACAGCGTTGATTCCATACTTCTCCAGCAAACTAGCACCTGTCTTTAAGTTCTGGCAACCTCTCCCTCCCTTCCCAGCTGAGCATCTTTTCAGCCTTGAAGACATCTCTTCCTTGCTTATCATATCAAAGGAAAGGCTACTGGAGCCGCAAACAGGGCAAGCCAGTTCGTCTATCCCTCTGACAGGAAGGTTGAAGACATAAGAGCAATCTAAACATCCGAAGGTCACGAATTCATTCATGATTCTCATCTTGAAGCTTAGAAAAGATATTATCTGCCTTTTTTCCGGATTGATCGGCTCCATGAAACTCCTTAAATCTCTAACATGCTCCATTGATAAGGGAGATGGACCATCGCATATCTTTACTTCAATATCTCCCCTCTGAATAGATTCTACAACCATGAGGGCATTCCTGATATCTAAATCTCTATTCATAGCCTCTTTAAGAGCTTCTTCATGGACAGGAGTGCCCCTAAGTCCCACCAGAAGCTTATCTGCTAGACTCTTGGTGAGCCTAGTCTCCTTTTCCAGCACACCCATCTTCCTAGCTACCTGCTCTAGCCTCCACCTGAAGGCCTTGCTCTCCTCTACAGCTGACTTTAGGTCCCTCAGAAATTCCTCTCTACTCGTAACTAGCAAGTTTGCTACATCCCCAGCCCTAGCTTCTGTCCTCAGGACTATCCTATATGGCCCCTCAGACAAGTAAGCGGAGAGACCTGTCATCCTAGTTATCCTATAGCCAAGGAAACGAGCCAAAGCTCTATTAATCCTGTTACCAAAATGTGCGTGGACAATGACTAGGTTACCAGCTTGTTCAGCAACTATCCTCCTATCAGTAGGAACTGGCATATTCCTCCTTACCATCTCATAAACACTCCTAATGGCTCTCTTCATGGTCTTATACTCAGTTTCATGCTCTCTTGCTAATATCTTGGAAATCTCTTCACGCTTCAATCCACTTAAAGCCATTTCTTCAACTTTTCCTCTTATCCTGCCGACCTCAAGGGCTACCTCAAATGGAACAGGTATCTCCTCACCTACCCAGCTAGGTATGGCGCTCCCATAATATTCAACACGCTCAACATAAACAGTATCTTCGCCTAGTGATATGATCTCCCAAGGGGCCCCTCCCATGATAAACCTAGCTCCGATCTCGCAGTACTCTGCCACGAACCTGTCATCCAAGAATCCTATGAATTCCCTACTACTCCTCTCCACGACCTTGTATTGCATTACTTCAGGTATCGTAGAAAGAGCCGCGTAGAAGTACCTATAACCCCTCTGTGTCGGAATAAGTCTATCCCAACTCCTTCTTGAAAGCTCTATCTCCTCCATGAATCTCAGAACATTCAGAAGTTCATCAAATCCCAAATTTCTGTAGGGATAAGCCTTGCTCACCAGCTGATATATGCTCTCCTCATTCCAGTTTCCGGAGATTATTAGGCCCATTATCTCATGAGCTAAAACATCATATGGTTTATCAGGTATCTCAGAAGGTTCTATTTTATTTTTCTTCATCCTCTCTATGAGGACCAATGATTCTAAGGCATCATCACTATTGCCAACGATAATCAATCCTCTGCTAGCCCTTCCAAGCGCATGCCCAGACCTTCCCACCCTCTGAATGAGCCTTTTAGCTTCCCTTGGTGAATTAAATTGGATGACGAAGTCTATATATCCTATATCTATACCAAGTTCCATTGAGGATGTGCACACGACCCCTCTCAGCTTTCCCTCCTTCAACATGCTCTCAATGCTCACCCTCTTCGTCTGGGATAGGCTTCCATGATGTACGTAAACTGGGAAGTTTTCATCCCATAGCATGAGCCTGCTCCCCAAGAACTCGACAGCAGGCCTAGTGTTTGTGAATATCAATGTCGTCCTATTACTATTTACAGAATCTATTATTTCCTTCAATCTTCCAGCCATTTCTGGTGTCAGGAACAATTTTTCAGCTAATCTCCTACTAGGATCAGGCCAGATTGCCTTTGCATCTATTTCCTTGGCTATTGGAGTGTAAACAATTTCACAGGATCCTTGATCACCCACCAAAAGCTTAGCTATTTCATATGGATTACCGATAGTAGCTGAGAGACCTACTATCTGGATCTTTTCGACTATCCCCTTAAGTCTCTCCATCAAGATGGAGAGCTGAGTACCCCTCTTGCTATCCGCCAGCTCATGAACCTCGTCGATCACAACCCACCTTACTGTCTCAAGATGATGCTTGAGTTTCCTACCAGTCAGCAGGAGCTGCATCGATTCCGGCGTTGTTACCATTATATCAGGAGGGGCAAGGGTCTGTTTTCTTCTCTCTGCTTGTGAAGTATCTCCATGCCTTATTCCCAGCCTCAAATCTAGCTTAAGGGACCAGTACTCAAGCCTTCGTAGTATATCCCTGTTGAGTGTCCTTAAAGGGGTAATGTAAAGGAGCTTTATTCCTTCTTCCCTCCTACTATCCTCTAACATTTGAGAGAGGATTGGAAGAAAAGCTGCTTCGGTCTTCCCAGTTCCAGTTGGTGACACTATGAGGACATTCTTACCATTAAGGATAAGAGGAATGGCCTTCTCCTGTGGAGGGGTTAGTTTATTGAATCTCTCAAGCCACAGTTCCCTGACAGCCGGATGAAGCATCTCTAAAATTTCACTCATACTGAGGAACCTCTATCTCTCGAAAGATAAGATCTTACATACTGAGTGAATGCCCTCAGATCATCTAATTTGAACTTGATGAACTCTAGGAGCCTGAGTGGATCCGCCTCCTCATATTGATGGACCAGTACATTCCTGAATCCGGCCATCTTGGATAACTCTACTACAAGCTCGCGAGGTATTATTCCCAAATTTCCAAGTTCTAAAAGCAATTCTCTATAAGTCTCTGGAGGGCGCGTGCCTTCCTCTTTAGATATTACCATTTCGCCAATATTGATGGCATCTATAGTAATCTGAGAGTTCCTCTCAATAGCACTTTTAACCTCATAATCCCCTTCAATCTCTCCCATTATGCCTTGCTTGCTCTCTAGATACCTCAGCCTCTCTAAACACCGAATTTTCTCCAGTAGCTTATCTCGAAAGTACATGGTATTATCCCTCCTTACGAAGGGTCATCTCGACCCTTCTTAGGCCATAATATCTCCTATCTAGATATGCGTGGATCGTCTTATAGAAGAATTCCTGCCTTAGATTCTCTCCTCTGGCAACAGAGCAGAACAAATAGGCGAATATAACTTTTCTAATTCTCTTGAGGATTTTTTCTATTTCTTTCACTTTTCTTTCCAATCTCCTCATTAGGAATAATTAATTGGTTTCGAGTAAAAAGCCTGCTCTATTAAAAACTTCCAAGTAAGCTATACTCAGTTTTATGGCAAGCTTTACATTTGCACATGCCTTTAAATTCAGAATTTCTTTTAGTGTTAGGAGCAAGAAGGAAGGAATGTTGAGGAACTTAGGAAGAGGATCAAGGAATTGGACGAATGGATGCAGTCCTTGATTTAAGCATCTTAGCCGAGATATTCAGGGCAATGAAAAGATTCTTGAGAATATTGAGGAGCTAAATCTAACTTACTTATCTTACGGAATCCCAACGATAACTCTTTTCGAGCTTTACCGGCTCTCTCAATGAGAAGAAGCAGCCAATACTCGATAAATTAGTTAGATAAATCTTTCTGCTTCTGCTAACGCGTAAAAGCTTAATATTCGCTCGCGCGTGATGCTCATTCTAACACTGAGCGTATGAAATATTACAATGATGAATTTTTAATAGTGATGGTTCCGCAGCTTGTGCTCGAGGTAATCTTATGGAAAAAATGATCCCGCCCCTAGAGGATATTACACCTGAGATCTTCAAGAAGACTTTCCGAAGGATTATCGATATAAAGGAGAGAGCAGGCCTTAAAGCCATTCTGGATAATCCTAAAGACCTACTTGATAGGGCCAAGATGTATGGTATGAGGTACAGGAATGGATCTTGGAATTGGGCTTCCAATATATGGAGCAGATCTGCCAGTAACACTGTAGTCATAGAGAAGGACGAGGAGATCAAAACGGAGCATAAGCTTCTCCTGATGAGAGTTCTAGAGCATATCCTAGCCCAGGGACCGATCATAAAGGTTGATGGATATACAGGAAAACCGGGGACTAAAGCTCAGATGCACGCCCGTGTTTATGTTGATCCTCAATTCCCTGATCTAGCTTACAGATGGAAGCAGTTAGTCTTTGATGCGCCGCCTGATGAGGATCCAGATGTTGAAGTATTTGTCATCCCTCACTACTTAAGCAATCCAAACATACCGGGCACAAATAAGATGATGATGGTGATGAGGCTTCCCTATCATCGATTCACGATTGCGACGGTCTCCTCCTATCAAGGAGAGGTGAAGAAAGCAGTTCTAACTCACTGGATATATCACGTTTATCAGAGAGGAGGAACTGGAGAGCATGCAGCTCTCAGAGAGTTCACGGTAAAGAAAGAATATGGAGAATGGAAGAGAATAGTTATGGCAGTCTGGGGATTGACTGGAACGGGCAAATCCACTCACGGCTTGTATGTATGGACTCCAGATAATGCTAAGAAGTACATGGAAGACTTCGGTATAAATCCACTGGAATATATCAGAGATCAGACCATAAAGAATGATGATATAGTGGCGGTATTCAATGATAAGGTAATAGGATCGGAGAAGGGATCTTGGACTAAGACTGAGGACCTAACTCCTAAACAGGAAGCGATGTGGCATGCAGCCACAAGCCCCCATGCCCTTCATGAGAACACGGAGTTTGATGAGAGGGGATATCCCTCTTTCAAAGGTAAACTTTTCCAGTACTTTGGCAGACCCAATAGGAACTCCAGATCGGTTCTCAGGCTCGAAGATACCGGCTACTTTGATGGTGACATTGAATCATCTGGTCCGCTTAACTTTGCTATATTCCTCAGCCCAGGGTACTTCACTGAGTGGGCCTGGGTCAAGATAGAAGATCCCGCACTAGCGGCGAAAGTCTTGGCGGATGGAAGGACTATAGGTCATCCGGCTCAATCAAAGGAGGTTGTCGGTAAGCTGAGGTATGTGGCTAGATTCGCTTTACCCTTTACAATGGGAGCCTCAAGCACGGATCATGTGGTCAGGTTTTACGAGTACCTAAAGAAGAGGATAAAGCAGGGAGATCCCATACAGGTCTTTATGTTCAACAATACTGGGAGAATAATAGCGAAATATAGGTGGAGCATGACAAAACTCGGAGATAAGGAGATAGAGGCTCCTGAACCGGTATTGATAGAGAAGAATGGAATACCCAAGGCTGTTGGAGGAGAGAGGCCTACAATAGAGGAGACAGAGCTGTTCATACTGCAAGCTGCTAGGGGTGCTGTGAAATACAAGCCTCATCCTATTTGGGGAGATAAAGTTCTGGTACCAGTGGAGGTTCC
>WALU01000054.1 GCA_015522685.1 Thermoproteota archaeon
AGACTTAAATAATACTTTATATTATAATTTACTAGAGGGATAATGAAAGGAGAAGACCTAATAGAAGCACTTTCCGGGGAAACTAAAAGAAAAGTAGTCTCATTGCTAACTAGAAAGCCTCTTACTCTGAAAGAGATTGCGGAAATATTAGGTATAACACCGCCAGCTGCTCTTAAGCATGTAAGAGAACTTGAATCACTAGGTATAATTGAATCATACTCGGTAAATAGAGGACCAGGCAGGCCAAGGAAATATTATCGTATTTCAAGGTCGCTGAGATTAGTTATTACCCTAACGGAAGATTCTCTCCAGATAAAATCCATGGAAATAGAACCATCAACGATTCTATCTACAGATATAAAGGAGAGATTAGAAGAGATTAAGAAGAGATTAGAGGTACTAGGGGAGGTAACTTCATTTAGTGAAACTATAACGCATTCTTCATGCCTTATACAGGACATAGACAACTTACTTCAAGAACTGGAAGGGGTAGAATCTCATTTGATCTGGATTAGAGAGGAAATATTAAGACATCTTAGACGATTTTCTCTTTAAAGTTACATAAAATTTATATATTAATTTACTACTAGGATAATTAGGGTAGATAATATGTGGTGGAATAGATACTGGAGAAGATTCCTCGAGGATATGGAGAAAGATTTTGAGGACCTTGAAAGGATGGTGGATGAGTTTTCCTCTACTGCTAAGGGTGAAGGGGAAACAAAGGGACCCTATGTCTACGGTTTCGGCATAACTATAGGTCCTGATGGTAAACCCATAATAAGAAGATTCGGTAATGTAAAACCTCCAGTGATAGAGGAGGCTGGGTATAGAGAACCTTTTGTGGATGTAGTTGTTGATAATAAGGCAAACGAAGTTAAAGTAATCGCTGAGATACCTGGAGTTGATAAGGATAAGATAGAAGTAGAGACAATGAAGAAATTAATAAGAATAAAAGCTGAGAACGGTGATAGAAAGTATAGGACACAGGTAGACCTCCCGGTAGAGGTAGATCCTAAAAGCGCTCATGCGAAGTACAATAATGGAATCTTGGAGATATCGCTTAAGCCTAAAAGTCCGATAAAGGAAGGAGGAATGAAGATAAAGGTAGAGTAAGGTCCTCCTTCCTTTTTACTTTTTGGAGATAAGTAAGAGGTGTTTTGTATGAATTCTGAGAAGAAGTATGTTGCCCTCAGAGTAGCTGAAGCTCATTCCCAAGATGTAGGAAGAGGAATAGCAAGACTAGATCCTGAGAGTATGGAGAAGCTTAACATAGAGACAGGTGATATAATACTTATAGAAGGAAAAAAGGTAACAGCTGCTAGGGCTTGGCCTTCCTACACTTCAGATTATGGAAAAGGGATCATAAGGATAGATGGCTACACTAGGAGGAATGCTGGCGTTGCTATAGATGATCCAGTTAAGATTAAGAAAGTATCCGCTAAGCAAGCAAAGAGGGTCGTGTTTGCTCCAACAGAACCTCTCCGTCTACTTGGCGGAGAGGATTACCTGAGGAGGCTGCTGGAGGGGAGGCCCCTCACTAGAGGAGATAAAATACCCATAAATGTGCTTGGCACTAGGATAGAATTAGTAGTCGTCGGAATGCAACCAGTAGCCAATGCTGTAATCGTTAGTCCCAATACAGAGATTGAAATCAGCGAGAAGCCGGCTCCTGAGGAAGGGAAGATTCCAAGGGTAACCTATGAAGACATAGGCGGCCTGAAGGATGCAATTCAGAAGATAAGGGAAATGGTTGAGCTTCCATTAAGACACCCCGAGCTCTTTCAAAAGCTAGGCATAGATCCTCCTAAAGGTATACTTCTCTATGGCCCGCCAGGTACTGGTAAAACTCTTCTAGCAAAGGCAGTAGCGAATGAGAGTGAGGCCAATTTCATAAGCATATCTGGGCCCGAGATAATGTCTAAATACTATGGAGAGAGCGAGAAGAGGCTTAGGGAGATATTTGAGGAGGCTGAAAAGAATGCACCTTCAATAATATTCATAGATGAGATTGATGCAATTGCTCCCAAGAGAGAAGAGGTTACTGGGGAGGTTGAGAGAAGGGTAGTAGCTCAACTACTTGCTCTCATGGATGGATTGAAGGGAAGAGGAGAAGTAATTGTTATAGGAGCTACAAATAGACCTAACGCTTTGGATCCAGCTTTAAGGAGGCCTGGAAGATTCGATAGGGAGATAGAGATAGGCGTTCCAGATAGGGAGGGAAGAAAAGAGATATTGCAGATACATACCAGAGGAATGCCTTTAGCTGACGATGTGGATCTAAATAAATTAGCAGATATAACTCACGGATTCGTTGGAGCAGATTTGGCAGCTCTTGCCAAGGAGGCTGCCATGAGAGCCTTAAGGAGAATCATGAAGGAAGTCAATCTATTTGAAAGTAAGGAAATACCTGCTGAAATATTAGACAGACTGCAGGTAACAATGCAGGGCTTTCTAGATGCCTTGAAGGATATAACCCCGTCAGCATTGAGGGAAGTAATAATTCAAGTTCCTAATGTGAGATGGAGTGACGTAGGAGGCCTAAAGGACGTGAAAGAAGGGCTCAGAATGGCAGTTGAATGGCCCTTGAAATATCCAGAGTTATTCAAGGCCAGTGGCGCGAAGCAGCCCAAAGGTATACTTCTCTATGGCCCGCCAGGTACTGGTAAAACTCTTCTAGCAAAGGCAGTAGCGAATGAGAGTGAGGCCAATTTCATAAGTGTCAAGGGGCCGGAGATCCTGAGCAAGTGGGTTGGGGAGAGCGAAAAAGCAATAAGAGAGATCTTCAGGAAGGCTAGACAATCGGCCCCGGCCATAGTATTCTTCGATGAAATAGATTCGATAGCCCCCATAAGAGGAGCAACAGGTGATTCTAGGGTCACTGAAAGGATAATAAGTCAATTATTGACTGAAATGGATGGATTAGAGGAGCTAAGGAAAGTAGTAGTAATAGCAGCAACTAATAGACCAGATCTACTAGACTCTGCTCTCTTAAGACCTGGAAGGTTCGATAGGTTAATTTATGTTCCTCCGCCTGACTTCAAAGCTAGAATCGAAATACTCAAGATACATAGCAAGGGTAAGCCCTTAGCAGAAGATCTAAACTTAGAAGAGTTAGCTAAACTTACAGAAGGATATACAGGAGCGGACTTAGAGAATTTGGTTAATACTGCAGCTCTTATATCTCTAAAAGAGCATGTATCTAAATACAAGGATCCAAAGGAAGCAGTAGCCCATAAAGATGAGCTCAAAATCCGTCGGAAACATTTTGAAGAGGCCCTTAAGAAAGTAAGGCCAATGGGAACAAGTGAAATGGAGAGATATAAGGGGGTAATTGAGGAATTCGCCAGAAAGGTGAGTTCCTAATCTACCCTCCTTTTTAGAAACTATTTTTATTTTTCTACTTGAGATATCATATGCCAGTGAGAGTAGGAATAAACGGCTTTGGTAGAATAGGAAGACAGGTATTTAAGATAGGCCAGAGAAATCCTAATCTTGAATTCGCTGCAGTAAATGATATAACAAATCCAAAAACATTAGCTTACCTGTTAAAGTACGATTCAGTGTTTGGTAGGTATAAAAGCACTATTGAAGTGGAAGGAAGCAGCCTTGTAATTGATGGAAGAGAAATTAAAGTCTTCAATATGAGGGATCCCTCCAAGATTCCATGGGACGATATTGGGGTGAGTATAGTAGTGGAAGCTACGGGTCTATTCAGGTCTAGGAGTGATGCTGCAAAGCACCTGAGAGGAACCGTAAAAAAGGTAATAATCACGGCCCCAGCCAAGGGAGAACCAGCGGACTATACGGTAGTTATGGGGGCGAATGAACTCAGGCTGGATCTTTCGAAACATCACGTAATAAGCAATGCATCCTGCACAACTAATGCTTTCGCTATCCTGGTTAAAGTACTGCATGAGAACTTTAGGATAAGAAGAGGTCTAATGACAACCATCCATTCGTACACTAACGACCAAAGGATATTAGATGCTCCTCATAGGGACCTGAGAAGAGCTAGAGCGGCGGCTCTATCAATAATACCCACAACGACAGGTGCTGCTAAGGCGATAGAACTCATATTCCCTGAGCTGAGGGGGAAACTTGCAGCAATGTCTCTTAGAGTACCTACTTCTGATGTATCAATAGTGGACTTCTCTGCCGAAGTAGAGAAGGAAACTAACATTCAAGAGGTAAATAGAGCGTTCGAAGAAGCGGCCTCAGGGCCATTATCGAAATATTTAGGAATAGCCTATGATCCTATAGTCTCAATTGACCTAGTAGGAGATGAGCATAGCACAGTATTTGATCCAGGCCTGACACAGGTGATCGATGGAAATCTAGTTAAGATAATGGGATGGTATGATAATGAGTGGGGATATTCCGCGAGAGTGGTGGACCTTCTTCACTATATAGCAAGCAAGATGCATTAAAAAGGAAATATTAGCATAATAGGTACAATGCATCACTCAATATATATAGCTGGTCTGCCTGGGGCTGCCCTTCCTGCTCTCTTCTTTGGATCGGAGCTTGGAGAATCTTCATCATCAATCAACACAGGTATTCCTAATCGATTTTCTATGTAAGACTTAGCCTCTCTCAGCGCTTTCAATTCTTGCTCCTTGTTAGGAAGCCAAGGCCATCCTCCTGTCGAGAATCGCCTGATCAAATCCACTGCCTGATTACCTTTACTCTTGAATTCATCTTCTCTCATAACTTCAGGGATTATCCTCCTAGGGTCAAGTCCATGTTTAGTCTTCAATTCCTCTATCCTTCCAAATAGATCATACTTCCAGCCTGAAGCTACATATAAGTATACTTTACTGCCCTTGATTCCAGAGGTCATAACACTTCTTACATCCTCCAATACATTCCTTATAATGTTATAAGAAAGCTCTGCCTCTGGATAACTCGGTATTTTCTCTGGCTCAGGCCATTTTTCCATAGAAACGAGGTTGTTCCCCCCTAGTATCTCCCAGATCTCTTCCGCCATATGAGGAGCAAATGGTGAGAGTAATCTAGTCCATATGCCAAATATCATCCTCATTAGTCCTTCATTAGGCTCTTTAGCATCGAGATATTCTTCTATCTCATTAAGCAGTAGATAAAGTGAGTGATTTATTGCTTCTCTGCTCCTACACTCCTCCATAGCTTCTGTGGTTGCTATGATATGATTTCTTATCCTCTCAAGAATCCATTTATCCCAGAAATCGACGGCCTCTTTGTTTGCTTTGGCATCTCTGAATTTCTTAGCTAGATCATGTATCCTAAAGAGCTTCTTCAGCGTACTTAAAGCCACCTGAGGAGAGAAATCGGCATCAGATAGTAGCTCGGCCGATCCCAACACAGATAATCTTATAGGATCTGCTCCAAATATATCCACTGCTTTCCTTATCGGTATTATATTTCCTAATGATTTAGACATTTTTTTCCCTTCCATTGTAACAGATCCATTGACAACTATCTGTTTAGGCCATAGATCTCTTGGAAATATGGCAACATGATTGAAGATGAAGAACGTTAGGTGATTCCAGATGAGGTCCCTTCCGCTATGCCTTGAGTCAAGAGGATACCAATACGAAAACTCCCCTCTTATCTTCTCGAGAACCTCCTTATTTAATCCCCTTTCCTCCGCTATCCTACCTACATCTCCTTTTCCGAGGAATATATAATCAAATACCTCATTATCTAGATGATCAGCCCCTATAATACCCTGATTTATGTACTTGCTTATGGTATAGTAGGCCATGTATATTGTGGAATCGCTAAGACTTTCTATTATCCAGTTAGGATCAAAGGGCAACTTGGTTCCAAGGCCACTCTTTCTAGCACAAGCTTTCTCCTTCATCCAATCTATAGCTTCTTCAAATTCCTTTCTAACTTCCTTAGGAATTATTTTCATGCTATCCAAGGACTCATGAGCGAGCTTCTTCCACTCGAGATTGGAATAGTCTATGAACCATTGATCTGTTACTATATTGACTACAATCTTAGCTCCACATCTACAATAGACAGGAGCATTAGCAATTACATAGAATATATGGGCCTTTCCTTGCTTTATTAGATCATCCCTCACCCTATCCTTGGCCTCTTTTACAAGGAGACCTGCATAAGGCCCAGTATTCTCTTTCATCCTCCCTGCATGATATTCCTTAGAGTAAACCAGATCAGTAGCCTCTTCCGCCTTTCTGTCCATCTGATCCTTAGCACCTAACCTCTCCACAGCATCTCTTGCTGGTAACTCCGAGAAATCTTCAACCTCTATTATAGACACGGGTTCTATGGAATCTAATATATCTCTTTTCATCCTAAATTTGTTGAGGATTTCTGGGTGGTTCCTCAAATCTCTCAAGGCTAGATAATCATAGGGAGCATGTCCTGGGACTGACATTACTATACCCGTCCCGTAATCAGGATCCACGAACTCAGCTGGAAGTATAGGGACTTTCTGCCCATTAACCGGATTTACAACATATTTTCCGATGAGCTTGCTTCCTTCTATAATCCTCTCCTCCTCTATTGGAAATTTCTGAAACTTCAGCTTTATGATTGCTTCTTCCGAAACGATCCACCTTTCTTCTCCCATTCTCACTATCTTATACCTTACATTAGGGTTTATCCATATATTGGTAACACCAAAGATCGTTTCCGGCCTAAATGTGACCACGGGAATTACTATTCCATTCTTAAATTTTATCAGAGTAGTTTCAGCTATTTCCGGTTCTACATCTCCTCTAGTGTCATGTTGACCTACTGCATTGTTACAATGCGGACACCAACCAACTGGATGTCTTCCTTTCGTGAGAAGTCCCTTCTCATAGAGTTTATTGAATTGCCATGTTATAAACTTATTATATGGAGGATCTATCGTAGTGAACTCTCTTCTCCAATCTATGGAATATCCCATAAGTTTCATTCCAGATTTTATCTCTTCATGAAAGTATCTTGCCATCTTAAGTGGGTCCTTAAGGTCCTTAAGCTCATCCTTCGGTATATGAAATACCTTGGTGAAAATCTCTATCAGCTCTGGATCTCCTTCCTTCAGCCTCTTAGCCATTGCCAGTATCGGAGTTCCTGTATAATGGAAGGCCATCGGAAACAAGACATTGAAGCCCCTCATTCGCTTAAATCTAGCATAAGCATCTGTAAGTCCGTATGTCCTTCCATGTCCCACATGCTGTGGGCTATTTGGATACGGGTAGGCTACCGTAAGATAGAACTTTTGCTTATTAGGATCGGGGTCTGCTTCAAATATATGAGCCTCTTCCCACTTTTTCTGCCACTTTCTCTCAATTTCTCTAAGCTTCGGCACGAGGGAGGCCTCGTTCTTCGACTCCATCAGACCACCTTCAGTAGTTCCAGATCCTAAAAATGATACTGGTTCATTGAAAAAAGTTGTCCCTCTATATAAGTTAACATTATTCAAAAAATAGGTAAAGAGGAAAAGATGCTAAGTGGATTAAGGTGTGCTAGTTCCCTTAAGATTGAAAACATTATCTACTAGGTTATCTATCCAATTAGTAAAGTCCTTCCAGTTTTTCCATGCATTTTGGGGCATATTCCATATAAATTTGGTTGCATTAGCCATTGGAGTAACAACTACCCCTAAAAAGAAGGCCAGGGTGACCGCTATCAATAGAGCTTGTTCAAGGGTTCCAGTTATGCCTCGCCTTTTTCTTAAGGCCATAGAATTACCAATCTTTATTAGATCTCGAGAGATATACTATACCGTTATTGTAAAAGAAAAGAGAAAGTGTGATCAAGTTGAGGAACAAGAAAAAGAAGATAAAGATAACAGTATGCCCGGTTTGTGGGAGTACAAATATAAAGAAGGTATCTGCATTCTCTGGTTGGCTTTTACCGGAGGAGTATATATGCCTAGATTGTGGATACAGAGGACCAATCGTTGCTGAAATAGAGGTAGATGATAATGAGACCGAGGAAGACAAATCTGATTGATGCGATTGGTGATATCCTCTTCAACCTAGGTATAAATGATTTCGCTAAGGTTAGCATATTAGGAAGTGTTATAAGAATAGAAGTAATTTATGATCCCCTTCAGCATGAGAGAGAAAGCTTACTTCGATTTAAAAGTAAATTGAGAGGTATGAAGAAGCAAGAAGATTCTGTAGGAGAGCATTTAATTCAACAGGTAGAATACTTCATAGATGGGCTCAATAGAGTGTCACTTGCGAAGGTCCTCGTTACAGTAGCTTCGTCAGATGGCATAGAGAAGCTGAGAGAACAGTTAATCCTCATACAAAAAGAAATGGAAATTAGACAAAGGAAAGCCAGAGAAATGAAGAGATTGGTAAGATCTCTTTCTTCTTACATAAGAGAATATTTGAGAAGCTTAGAAGGTTCTTCTTCTTGAATTATTGAGTCAAGCAAACTGAGATATATGTTCTGTTTAAATAAGTCGTTCATCGAACCCCTTTAAGG
>WALU01000055.1 GCA_015522685.1 Thermoproteota archaeon
CCCTTACTCTCCTCAATGTATATGGATTCTACGGCCTTAGTTAGAACTATTTTAAGCCCTGAAGGGCTTAAGAGATATAAATTATTGTCTGAAATAAGTACTTCCAGATCCTTGCTCAACTTAATTAGATAAGTAGCTCTCTTATAGCTCGTTCCCTTTTTATCGGCTGGCCATAGGGAGCTCATTGCCCATTTAGTGGTCCTACCTCTAAAGAAGGGAAGCAGATATTGGAAAAAAGTGGCAGTGAATGCTTTAAGAATGGGCCTATTCACACCAAAATACACGATTCTCCTACCTACTCTCTCAGATTTTACTAGCTTCATCCTTTTGAGGCCGCTGATTGCAGATTTAACTCGCCAAGGCCTTATCCCTAACTTTGAGGCTATCTGATCCGTTGTGAGACCAGAAGCCTCCCTAAGCACTCCTTTGAGTGCAGTCAGGCCAGGATAACTACTTGAAGGTACTTTAGGAGACATGATTTCCATAAAAATCCCTCCTTAGAGAACTAATGGCTCTTTCCACCCTAGAAAAGGGATCTCCTTCGCTAGTGAGGAAGAACTTTTCTTTTTTCCTTATTAGCCCTAATATTGGACCAGATAGTTCATATAGTAAGAAATCTATATCTCCTCCCTCTAAAATTTCCTGGCTGGCTACCTCTTCAGTTAACTCTTCTTTTGAAAGCATACCTTTTCCTTTGAGCGTTCTTAATAGAGTAACTCTCAGAGAAAATTCCTTCTTCCATTGCGATACCAATTTAGATAACTCTCTTTCCGTATTGCTATAATCAATAGCTATCCTCAAGAGTTCTATGGGTACAGCATCTAAGAACACATTCCTGAGGAACTTTACAAGGACATTCCATGAGATAACTCTCACATCTCTCTTTAGAGCGTAAGCATAAACATCAGGAGGAGAGTCCAAAGCTACTAATAGTCCCTTCCAAGGAATTCTTAGTGGTGAGAGTGTGGAACCCTTAAACCAGTCCATATATCCTCTAAGCTGATCTACATACCGTCTTGTTGCTCTTTCATTCTTTAACTCGAAGAGGATCCATATTGGAGAGTAAGCCACCACATCTGGCATTCCTGGCTTACTCGAAACTCTCTCATCTACCTCAACGGGATATGCCTCAAGAATAGCAATTAACAGCTCATTCATTTCCTTCTCTTCTGCTCCTCTCTGAGCTATTATTTCAAGTTCTTCTAGCAGCTGCATGATCTTACTGCTCAGATCTGCCTTCAAAACCATGTAATCGAACATCTCTCTGAGGGTTGTGAGCTCAGATAAGAGTGAATTCTCATTACCAAAGGAAGAATCATCCCCTAATACCAAGCTTTTAAATGGCCTAAAAAGCAGCCCCGTTTTACTTGTGAACTTTATAACTGTTTTAGAAAGGGGTGTATCCTTATATATCACCTGATTTCTGGAGAGCATGGCCAAGTGCAATTCTCCTCTTAAAGCAGATCTCACTATGGACTCTTTAGCGCTCCAGCAGATTAGGAATAATTCGTTTGGGTTGTATTTAGCTTTCAGTCCTCTAACTAGCAGAGGATCTGCATTATTGCATACATGAACTAACCACAAATCCCTATCTCTAATCACTAATCCGTCTTTCGTTAGGCTTACTGCATGCCCCTCCTGAATAAGAGTCCTAGAAGCCATCTCTAAAGAATTCTTAGCCATCTTCATTAGTCTCTCTTTTCTATTCAAGATAGCTCTAGAGATGTGAAATTTTTTCCTCAATATTTCGCTTAATATGGTGGTGGTCATCAGGAGGGAAGAATAAGCCCATAAAAAAGAGAGAACTCTCATCTCTTTCATGATAGAAAGGATTCATGAAAAAATTACACAAAAGTTTTATCTTTTTTCCATGTAAAAGCTCAAGGCAATAAGGGTGGACGAATGCCCGCGATGATTACCGCTTATATAACCTCTTCATCGAATCTCATATATGAACTTCCTTCTTCTGGAAGGCTCGTTCAATCTCTCCTTTTCAGAGCTCTTTCAAGCAAGTCAAAGAACCTTGCTAAGAAGCTTCACCGCCTCAGTATGAAGTTGGAACTAGGTACTCCTTATTCAGTAACTAGACTAACCACAGCTAGAGAGTTCGTGAAAGGAAGATATGCATCTGTTCCCAAGGGAGGAGAGGTGAGGGCTACCTTTAAGCTATTGAAAGACGAATTCATTGATCCTCTAATTGATGGACTTGTTAAAGGTAACTTGCAAATCAATGGAGTTCCTGTAGAGATCTCAGAAATAAAGGTCGGCAGGAAAGATTATGAGAGATTCTTGCTTGAGTCTCCAGTGGTCAGAGGAGTAACATTCAAGCTTATCACTAATACCATCCTAAGTGAGGAGTTTCCTCCTCCTCTACCTAATCTGCTGAAGAGGTCGTTCACTGCATGGAACTCTAATGCCCCGAAAGAGCTTCACCTCCCATCCGTGATCCTCAGGAGCCTCTACATGGCTACTCCTAGAGATCCAACGTGGATTAGAGAGGCTGTGGTTGAGATGTGGTTCGGAACGGAGAGAGTGGTAAGGGAGGGATGGTTGGGAGAGATCTCCTACAACCTCAGGGAGTTAGATGCCTTCCTAGGTAAAATGGCAGTTGGTTTGATGAGATTTGCCGAATTCTCAGGTATTGGAAGTAGAACAACCATGGGTTTCGGTGTTGTATCGGTTATATTGCATAAACGGAAGAGGAGAAAATCCCATGCCCATGAAAAAGGTATTGCTCACCCTAGCTAGGGCCGGTTTTCTGCCTAATTTCGATAGAATAGATGATCCTAGAGGATATACAAGTAATATAGCTCAGATATGCCTATCTCTCACAGATGATAGTCTAGTAGGCAAAAGTAGGAAAGAGAAAAGCAGAAAATTGAGAGAGGAAATCCTAAGATCGGATTTTCCATGTCCAAGATTCCTGATGAGAAAGGAAGTATCGAGGATAAAAGGTGGGGGTAGCGAGGAATATTCACTTGATCCTAACGACTACGATCTTCCATCTCCTGAACTTCCCTTACTAATAAAGCACTCATATGCCTTTGGATTATTTTCTTTCAGAGCTACAGTCCCAGTTTTCTTAAGAAAAGATATGAGCATTGAGGATCTTACCAGAGGATGGAAGGGCTTAGCTTTTGCTTTTCACGAGTTCTTGAGTGAGCAGATTCCTTCTAAGATACCCAATAACAGACTTTCGAACTATTTTGCTGAGATATATGTTCTTGAAGGTTCATTGGATGATACCAGGGAAGAAGAAGCTAAAATGATGATCTCTCCCTTGAAAGAGGAGTCTTTCTCTTCCCTATTCCCTTTTAGCAGGAGAGATGGCGCTAGGGATCCTATGGTAGTATCCACAGATGGCATCTTAATTCAGCTTCAAAGACTGGGAAGGAAGAATAGAGATCAAAGGAGGAAGATGAGGAGAGTTATTAGGATAGCAGTAGATATAATTCTTGGTCAAAAAGTTTTCTATACAAGTCCTACCCTTTGGAGAGAGAACTCTAGCTCTTGGGGCGCTATGGTCGGATTGGTATATTTAAGCCCAAGTCTTTGGAGGTCTAGGTACTTTCATCCCAGTAGAAAGTTCTATGCAATCTATAGGAGAATCTTTAAACCATTTGATAGGATCATTGAGGAAGGCTATGAGGCATACTCTTCTGGTTATGAGAAGTTCTTGGAGGGAAGTAAGATATCTAATATTCATTCTATATTATCACTCATGCACAGATTAGGCGTAACTATCCCTGACATAAGAGTGCCTCTACTCTCTAGATTAGAAAGTACGGTCCTCACAATGCTCTGTCTCAAAGAATCCCTGGATAGATCCCTTAAAGGCGAGAGAAAATATGTGAAGGAAGTGAGCGATAGGCTATGCAAGGAGTTCAATGAAAGGGATTATAGCTGTTTTAATGAATTTAAGAAGAAACTAAACAGCCGTATCGATAAGAGAGGACTCTCTGTGGAAGAAATAGAGGTTCTCTTAGGGGGAGAGTACTCCAGCCCTCGTGGGATTGTGAGGAAAAAAGGCGTGATGGAGTCTCTCATGAATTTAAAACTCGTTAGAAGTTGCGGTAAGATAACTAGAAAGGGAAGTGGTGCTCCTAAGGTTGAAGTTTACTGCCCAGAAGTAAGGAGTGATTATGTGTCATGGCTGTTATCTCTAATTAATAGGAGATCTTATCCTTAATTAGGTTTAACTCTTGGATGAGCCTCTCTAGCTCATTTTCCCATAAGAATCTCTGCTTTTCCTCGCTCCATAGATGTATAGGTATGGTCCACTCGCTCCTATAATCAATAGCATCCTCAGCTATCTCAAGTCTATCCCTAAAAAGCAGTCTTAAGGCTCTAACTAGCTTCCCACGCAAGTGCTCCTTCGGCAGCAATACCCCAAAGAAGCCCTCCCAAGGGCCTTTCAAGTGAGTGCCTACTAGCGTGGTGGCGACGCCTATTGTTTCAACGATTCTAACAAATTCCTCTTCCTTGGATCTTATCCTGACTATTAGATCATCTTCATGCTGGGGCTCTCCAAGAGTATAGTAATAATCTAGAAGTCCGACCTCCCTCAGCTTAGATGTTCTATACCTAGGTGATCTTATTCCTAGACTCTTTAGCTCAGAGACCTTTAAATCTCCCTTAGTTAAAGCTAAATTAAGTATCCTGAGATCCTCCTTCGTTATCTTGACCTTCGAAAAGGAATATTCCAAATTAGTTCCTCCCTTCCTGTAGGATTTCTCATATTTCCTCATCATAGCTTCTATTATATTGGTC
>WALU01000056.1 GCA_015522685.1 Thermoproteota archaeon
AGAGAGAAATATTGTTTTCCTACCTATTGCCAATACTCTATTATCCCTCCCTATCGCTAACCCCAAACTTGTATCTATGTTTAACCACTTAGCATCCTGCTTTGGTAGGTAGGAGGAAATGCCCCATCCTAGTATTCTTGCAGCCATAGATCTTGAATATAAGGCTACCCTCACCCGAGAGTTTGATTCAATTATCCAGCCGATTGCACGGCGCCCCAGTTCTTTAACTAAAGACTCAAATTCCCATGTCTTCAACACCCTTGCTTCGGCCCTTCCTAATCCCCTACTTACTCCTCTTCCAATAAAGAGAGGCTCTTCACTGCGTAAATAATTTATAAAAGCTCCATTACCGCTTCTATCCACAATTAATGTTCTAAATCTCTGTTTAGGAAGTAGAACCTCGTAATTGAATAGCATTTCTCTTTCAGCAGACCTCAAGGTCTTATTTATGGCGACGGATGTTAAAACATCGACGTATTCTCCTCCGGGTGGGGAATACCTTCTTATTTTCCCTCTCTTAGGAATAATTGGGTAATTTTCCATCTTAGTGCTATTTGGAATCCCTCGTGATTCCCTACAGAGGAATGATGGTTCCTTTAAAGACTCACTTAAAGCCTTAAGATCATTAGCCTGCGTTATATCCCTTATCTTATCTCTTCCTAATGCATCGATGATCTCGTTTTCCATCTTGCACCTGAGGATATAGGGAGTAGGAGGTCGAGCTACAGAACCATCACTTACTGGATAAGCTGGATGAACCAGAAGAGTGGGACTGTTCATCTCCCTCTGATAAGTATCCTCAGTTAAATAGCCCATCCTCACAGACCATGTGATTATACTACCCCTGAGGGCAGAGCCAGGTATCCACCCTACTATCGACGAGAAACCTGTCCTTCCCACCCTCTCGACAAGTAATGTAGGGCTTTTAAGCTCTATCTCAACTAAACTCACATTTATGGGCATATATCCCACCTCCACTCCCTTAAATGCTCAAATTCGGATGCAAAATCGGGGATCTCGCTGGTAACCCTAACTTCTACGACAGCCCCCCTCCCGAAGGAACCGTACATTAGTTCGTCAAGTGCTGACAGGAACAGCTTGAGATATTTCTCTTTATCATCGAGGATCATGACCTCACTTCCAAAAGTAGTGCAGAGAGGTATGGCTTCGATATTGTAGAGGCTAATATCCTGTGCCTTCCACCTCTCTGGATCAATGGAGACCTTAGTCAGCATGACAGTGGAAATCTCCTCCCTCGGCCTCAAATCTGATACAAGGAGCTTAGATAAGGAAGTAGCCGCTGATCCAGGCATCCCGAATAGCTCACATACATCGCATATTCTCCCCATCTTTTCATGGGCCTCCGCTATTTTACTAGGATTCACTTGTCCACAGGAGCTGAGACCTATTTTGGGTGCAGCCTTATGAGCTGCTGTCCTGAGAGCGCCCTTAAATGAAGATCCAGGTATAATAACTCTACCTCCTACCTTCACAGTATTTATATCGGCTAAAATCAGCCGAGAATAGGCTGATCCTATAGTGAGCAGTCCTAAATTTCGGAGTTCAACTCCTATCCTCCTCATTTTGCACCACCTAACATGATCTTGCAGAGCCTAGTAATATCCTCCAAAGGTATGCCTCTTGAGGAGAACGTACTTGCAATAATCTGATAGATGCGAGAATTATTCTCTCCCTTCTCTCTTGCCTTTGAAACAGCAAATAACCTCACCATGCTTTCATATCCTTCCTCTCCTAGAAATACATCGAACCTGTTTGGAAGAACCTCCAGCTCCCTAGCAATGGTCCTTACCCTCTTTACTTTCTGAGACCCTCCATTCATCTCCTTCTCGGAAATATACTCCTTGAATACCGATGCAAATACTTTAGAGTAGAGTTCCTTTAGATCCTGATCTCTCATTAGCCATACTTTATTGCTTGTCTTTAGATCGAACAGTGAAGAGAGGAACACTAGGATATCAGGACTTTTTTCGAATGGAAGCGCTACTTCTAGCTTGGTGGCATCGCGCCTGAGAGTCCAGAGAGAATCGCAGCTTAAATTACTTACAGGACCTATTATCCAAGGCTGGGAGGTTAGCCTCAAAGAAGCAAGTTCGTCTCTTCTAGCTAGAATAGCTTTTCCAGTTAAGAGACCTCCTTCCGTTACGTCAAAGGCTATAGCTCCCATGTAAGAGGGATACCTACCGAGGGATTTTGCCATATCGAGCAATGAATCTCCAGCATCGAGAATAGCCCATATATTATGCCTTGACGATGCCACCGCAAGACCGACGGATAACGTCGCACCTGTATGCGCGCAGTAATCGCTCCAGAAGGAGTAACCCATCTCCCTAGCAAATTCTATCAGTAGTACTAGAGAGAGAGGTAATGCAGCCCAAGAGGATGAGAAAATTAGAGCATCATCTCCTCCCATGTATTGAATACCAAGGAGGAGTCTTGCTTCCTCTCTATCTGCCATTTCCTTACTTATTGGTTCAACTCCTGAGTGAAGAGATTCTAATGCTTTCTTAAAAGCCTTCTTGAGAGCTAAATCTATTCGCGCACTTCTCTCTAAAGCATCACTTAGGCTTATTGACCTAGACATGAAGGCCCCCATGAGATTTCCATCCACTTTTAGCACAGCTATGTTGAGTAATCTCTCACTTTCTACTTCCCTTGGAGAGTTATGGCCCGCTATCAGCTCGATTAATATATCTTTCGCCCCTTTCTCATTACCTTCGCCATTCCATTCTAGACCGAATGCTTCAGCTATGGTATGACCGGAATATGTCATTGCTCTGGCCCACTTTGACCTCATGTGCCCCCTTCTGAATAGCTCGTACTTCTCCTTACACTCTTCACAAACGAAGTATTTCCTTCCATCTAATTCAATTTCCTCAACGGCTGGCCTCCTCTTACAGTAGTCACATACTCTCTCAATTCCAGTAAGATTTTCCTCCCTAGATTTCTCGTAAAGATCATCACCTGGGTTAAGTGGTTCCATAAGGGATATCTTTTCTAATGCAAGTCTGCGATTCAGCTCATCCATCATATCTCCATAATTTGATTGAAGAGGAGTTGTAGCTATTCTAACATTAAGAGGACCGCATCCTAAAGCTAGCCTACCATTTACTTCAAACGATTCCTTTAGCATGCTCGCTACACTATCTTTAAGTCCATCGGGAACTATAGCGAGTATATTGCCTCCAGCCGAATAAAGGAAACCTTCCACTGGGTACCAAACGTTGTACTCGCCGGAGGAAAGCCTCTCTTGAACAGCCCTCAAGGAATTAAACATTACAGCCAGATCCACTATATAGCTGGATGCTGCTAATAATGGCAGCTTCTCAGATTCCCTTATGAAGGTCTGTATTGAAGCAACATCTAGCTTCATAATAGAGGTTCTCTCGAACGATTTCTTACATCCATTTTTTCCATGTTTTATCTGACGTAGAATTAAGGCTTTAACGCATTTTTTAGTTAGCTTCTTTATAGTTCCTGGCCTACTTTTCTCCAACTTTTCCCAAGCTTCCCAACTTCCAGATCTGTAGAAAAGTGTGTAGGCTTTCTC
>WALU01000057.1 GCA_015522685.1 Thermoproteota archaeon
ATTGGTTGGATGATATATAGGATCCTCCAAAAGCCCAGCTCTTCTCTCCCGTCTACAAACTTTCTATTTGATATGGTTATATTCTAAAGTTTACTATAAATCAAAGATAGCTCTACTAAGAAAGTTTCTCTTTCTTTCCTTCTCATGGCCCTTTTATTAGGTTAAGAGCTTTTAAATTGATCTCCCTAAGCCCTTGGGGTATTGGCGCATATCCAGACACTATCTTGCTCTGCCCTTCCCCATTCACGTATTTAATAAACTCCTTTATCGCCTCAAGCTTGGCAGGATCATTGTACCTAGTGTAGAAGAGGAGGTGGCTAAAGGATGCTATTGGATAGGAATTATCGCCAGGAGCATAGACAATTACATTCAGGTCGTTACTGAAGTCATCTAAGGGGCTATCTGGTAGGTAGGATAGAGCACCAGCTGCAGCCGCAGTTATGGTCTCAGCGCTAGGCCCAACGAATTTTCCTTCCCTGTTCTTTATTAGAGCAACAGGCATCTTCTCCTCCAAAGCAAAGGAAAGCTCAACATAACCTATTGAGTATTTGGTGGAGGTAATTACCTGGGCTATCCCTTGGTTGCCTTTCCCACCAACTCCGTTGCCTATCTCATCTACAGGCCAATCTACTGTTTTTCCAACGAGGTCTTGAGACCATGTCTCTGGAGCTGCCTTATGAATGAATGTTGTAAATATTTGAGTAGTACCACTTGCATCTGATCTATGCACCACTATTATCCTCTCATGCGGAAGTTTTATCCCAGGATTTAGGAAAGCTATCTTCGGATCATCCCAGTACTGTATTATAGCTGAGAATATTGAGGCTAACGCTTCACCATCGAGTTTCAGCTTCCTATTTCCCAGCTCAGGCAGATTATATGTAATTACAACTCCTCCTAGGATATAAGGCATCTGAATGAGCTTCCCCCTCCATCTATACCACATAACCTTAGATACTGGTGGATCACTGCCAGCGAAGTCCACAACTCTGCTGAAGAATTGACTCTGGCCAGTACCGCTGCCAGTTGGGTTATAATTCACAACTATGTTTGAATGCTCCTTATGAAAGTCAATTAACCAGCTAGCCAGCTGAGGATAAGGAAAAGTGGCTCCAGATCCCAAAAGCTTGACAATCCTGCCACCGCTCTGAGAGGTAGCTATTCCCTGGGATGAGAGGATCAGTCCTAGTATCGCCAATGCTGCCATAACAATCGAACTTACTATTGCCAGCGATTTCTCTATCTTTACCACTCTAATTCCTTCCCGTGAGGCATTATATTACTATGCGCTACGCTCATTAACTCAAGAGTAAAATATATAGTCTATAATGTAGATATATACAAGTGCGGACCAAGTTATATGTAAGGAGCTTACAGTTTACCGGAAGGACTACATACACTATTTCGCTCCCTAAGGAATGGGTTCTATCTTTAGGGTTAGATAGAGGCTCCAAGCTATATGTAGAGATTATGTCGGATGGCTCTCTTAGGATATATACCAATCCTAAGAGAGGAAGGAGTGCTCTATCAAAGGAGATATCAATCAATGAAAGAAGCGATCTTGGAAGCCTTATAAGGAGGATAATAGCCGCTTACCTAGCGGGTTTCTCAACCTTAACGCTTAGCTTTGATCCTGAAAGAAGAGAATTCGCTAGTAAGGTAAGGGAAATATTGGAGTCGTCTATCCTTGGGTTTAGTGCCCTCAAGGAGAGCAAATCGACCTTTACTTTCTATTCGGTTATAGATGAGGAGAGCATGAATCTGAAGGATGCAGTCTTCAGGCTCTATGAGGATGTGTACTACATGATGAATGATGCCCTAATGGGAATAAAGGAGGGGAATCTGAAGGTCCTGAGGGGAGTTATAGACCAAGATCAATTGATAGATAAGCTTTATCTGTTCGTGGCAAAGCAGCTCACCAGTATGCTCATGAATCCCTTCAGAGCTAAGGACTATGGGCTGGAGACTGCCGCTGAGGCTCCTTATCTCTTTCTAGCAGTGAAAGCCATGGAGAGGATTGCTGATCATGCCTCTAAGATATCCAAGAAATCAATATCCATCATATTAGAAGGTAAGGAGATTCCTAAGTGGGTAGTTGAGAGAATCGAGAATGCTATAGATCTATTTGACAGATCTGCCAAGGCACTTCTCAATCCTGAGAAAGATCTAGCATCTGAGGCAGCTAGAGCGATAGACGAGGCGTCTAAGGCTAAGGGCGGTAAGGAAGTAGATGAGCCAAGACTACAGATAACCTTAAACAGTGTTGATAGGATTTTAGGTTATAGTTTAGATATAGCAGAAGCAGTAATAGACATGCAGGCGATAGAAGAAGTAGTTAGAAATCTTAAATAATGAAATGATTAGCAAACCTTAGGAGGCAACCTAGGATAAATCTAATGGAGGATAAACATAAATACGACCTCTAGAGCCCCTATCAAAGCCCCTAAAAGAGCGTCATTTAGAGATATATACTTCAGCTCCTTTCCTACTGCCTTCAAGAACATTTCCTCAAATTCCTTGTCGTCCACTTCATCGAACTTCCTGAGTATATACTCCCTTACATCAATCTCATCCTTAGCTCCCCCTAAGAAGGAGTTAGTAACCCCGAGGAAGATATACCTCAGAAATGATTCAGTTATACTCTTTAACATAGGAGGAGTTAGCTTGGATACTATGGGAATGTTTCCATTGGCCCTGCTCTCAATAGCCTCCCTGACTATGTTCATTATCTCGTTCCTCGTTACAACTCTCTCCGAGATAACTGAGGCGATTCTCTCAGTTACGGCCCTTTTCTTCTTGGGAAATATCCCTTGTACTGTGATAGGACCTATTTTTATGGGATTTATTGGATGAAAAAGCATCCATATAGCGAGTCTATTTGCTATGTATCCTATGGCAGCGCCGAATGCCGAGCCTATAGGTAGAAGTGTCAACTCCATAACACCACCTATAGGGAAGTGAAGCAAGAGAGATATTAAATGAAATGAACGTGATCTTCCTAACCCACTTTAATGAAGCATCCTGTAAAAGAATCTTGCAACCACCTGTCTTATTCATGATAGGCTGTGCGAAGGTCCTACGCTGTACCTCTCTGAGAGTGCACGAAAAGCCTTTAACTGAACTGGCTAATTGGCTAGTAAGAGGTGTTTCCTTGGATCTAAAGTGGAGGAGTAGGGTAGTGACTGAAGGCCCTGAGAGAGCTCCTCAAAGGTCCCTCTTGAGGGCCACGGGTTTGAATGAAGAAGATTTAAAGAAGCCTCTCATTGGAATAGCAAACTCATGGAATGAGATAGTTCCTGGTCATGTAAATCTGGATAGGGTAGCCGAAGCTGTGAAGCAGGGAGTTAGAGAAGCTGGGGGTACTCCCCTCGAGTTCAATACGATCGCCATATGTGATGGAATAGCAATGGGGCATGAGGGAATGAAAGCGCCCCTACCCAGCCGGGATTTAATAGCAGCCAGCATCGAGCTAGTAGCAAAGGCTCACGCCTTCGATGCCTTGGTTCTAGTTACTGCATGTGATAAGATCACTCCTGGTATGCTCATGGCTGCTGCAAGGCTTAACATACCTTCTATTCTAGTGAATGGTGGTTGCATGCTTCCGGGGAAGGTGAATGGAAGAGAAATGGCATTAAGTCATGTGTTTGAAGCTGTTGGCTGGTACAAAGCTGGAAAAATATCGGAAGAAGATCTAAGAAGAATTGAATCTCTAGCAGTGCCAGGTCCGGGGTCATGCGCAGGCTTATATACGGCCAACACAATGGCCATAGCTTCTGAATCTCTAGGAATGGCACTTCCATGGACATCCACTATTCCCGCGGTATCGGCGGATAGGATAAGAGCGGGAAGGTCAGCTGGTAAGGCTATAGTGAAGTTGCTAGAGAAGGGGATAAGGCCGAGGGATCTAATGACTGAGGAGGCTTTTAAGAATGCCATTAGAGTGGACGTCGCATTAGGGGGATCAACGAATGCCGTCCTTCATCTAATGGCCATAGCTCAAGAAGCAGGCATAAACCTCCCTCTCAAGATCTTCGATGAGATAAGTAAGGAAACACCTCACATAACGAATCTCAATCCAGCAGGGCCTCACTACGTAGTTGACCTCCATTATGCAGGAGGAGTACCTGCCATATTCAAGGAGCTCTCAGATATGATGCACCTGGATCAAATGACTGTATCCGGCAGTACCTGGAGGGAAATAGTTAGGAGAGCAGAAATCCTGAACAGAGATGTTATTAGGCCTAGGACTAATCCTTATCACAAGCAGGGAGGTCTTGCGATACTATGGGGTTCCTTAGCACCAAGGGGTGCTGTAATAAAGCAGACAGCTGTTGATCCCAGTATGCTCTCCTTTAAGGGCAAGGCGAAGCCATTTGATTCCGAGGAGGAGGCTGTTAAGGCGATATCTGATGGAAGCATAGAAGAGGGGGATGTAGTTATCATAAGGTACGAGGGACCTAAAGGTGGCCCGGGAATGAGGGAGATGCTAACCGCTACTTCGATCATAGTAGGGATGGGATTAGACAGAGTTGCTCTCATAACAGATGGGAGGTTCTCAGGAGCAACGAGGGGACTGGCTATAGGTCATGTTTCTCCTGAGGCAGCTGAAGGTGGGCCCATAGCCCTTGTCGAAGAGGGAGATGAAATCCTAATAGATGTGCCTAACAGAAAGCTAGATCTCATCGTCGATGAGACTATACTAAGAGAGAGAAAGGCTAAGTGGAAGCCTCCTAAGCCTAAGGAAGAAGGTTTCTTGGCTATCTACTCTCTCTTGGCAACATCGGCGGATGAAGGAGCTATAATGAGGCCTAGATACGCCCTCTGAATATTATTTACCACTCCTCCCCCATTTTTATATACCAAGCTATACACCTATGAGTTCAGGATTACCCATGAATAAGGAAACTCCTGGTCATTCTCCAGCTACTTTACATAATATCAATATTATGTAAATTATAGTAAGGCTGAAATTACTGATTATCACCTCTATCGGAATCATGCGCCGATGAACGTGAAGTAGAGGATGATGACACTACTGGTAGAAGCGTTAACTATTTTTAGGAGTTTAGGTGTATTTGTGTTAGTGGGTACCGGGGGAGCTGGGGGGAGAACCCGGCTGAGAGGGCGGCTAGTCTGCCGCCGACCCCTCGAACCTGATCCGGGTAATGCTGACGTAGGGAGCGTGCCCGCGGCTCCTTATGCTGGCTCAGCCTCTCCAGTGCCCGCTGGAGGGTAGCAATATGAGGTTAAGTGGTAAATGGATTGTGAGCTTAGCCATAATCGTGATAGTGGTTTTGGGTCTAGCTTACTGGGTTCTTACATTCCAGCCAAGCGGAGAGAGAAAGCTTGTGATCTATACATACGAAAGCCTCCTCAAGTGGGGCGATAATCCGAACGCAACTAGAAAGGTAGTGTTCGGGGAGTTCGAGCGCAGATATAACTGTAAGGTGGAGATAAGGGAGTTCGATGATGCCAGAACGGCTCTGCTTGCAGTTATTCAGGAAAAGAATAAGCCGAAGGCCGACGTGATTATAGGCATTGATAACGTGCTCGTGCATGAGGCTATACAGGCTGGTGTGTTGGAACCTTACACCCCAGAGAACCTGAAATATGTGCACGATTGGCTCATCAAATCTCTAGATCCAACGCATCACGTTGTTCCCTATGATTATGGCCTCATAGCTTTAGTCTATGATAGTAAGAGGTTGTCCCCTGATAAGATGAAAGGTCTGACCTTCGAGAAACTGGCCTCTAAGGAATATGCTTCTAAGCTCATCTCTGAAGATCCAACGATCAGCAGCACGGGCATCAACTTTCTGCTATGGGGGATAGCCTACTACAAGATGAAGGGAGGTGACTGGAAGGATTGGTGGAGACAAGCCATGAAGAATGGGCTTAAAGTCGTGGGAAGCTGGGGAGATGCCTATGATATATTCTTGGATGAGAAGCAAGGAAGACCCGTTGTCGTTAGCTACGGAACGGATGGCGCTTACTCTTACCATTTCTACAATGCGACGAGGTACAAGGCTGCTTTGATCACAATCAATGGGGAAGAATGGGGATGGCTCCAGATAGAGGGCTTGAGTATAGTCAGGAACGCTCCTCATAAAGAGTTGGCTGAGAAATTCGTGAACTACTTCCTGAGTAATGAGGTGCAGCAGTACATCCCGCTGAACAACTGGATGTATCCGGCAAATAAGAACGTGAAGCTTCCAGAGGAATATGTAAAGTACGCCCTGGATCCGACCAGGATAAAACTGTTCAATGAAGTACTGGCATCTGAAGAGGTGGGAAAGAATCTTAAGACATGGCTAGATGAATGGAGGAAGACTGTTGGATCATAATACTGCTTTTTCTTTTTATCTTTTCTTCTCTTTTAGGGAGCTGATTCCGATGTAAAGTCTGCCGAGCAGAGAAAGTCCCTTGAGTTCGATTTAACTTTCTCTGAAAGACTCATCAGAACTATTTAGTTCTTTCCTCCTTTATGGCCCTTTTCTTCAAATGTACCGATGATTTGGCGTAATATGATCGATCTCCCTATTCATCACTCTTCGGTATTTTTCTCAGCATTCTCCAAACTGATTAGTTCATTCTCGGACTCTATGGTTTTTATTTCATCAGAGAGGCTCATCTTCAGGCATTTCCTTCTCTAAAAGTAGTCTTATCATGAATTCTAGGGCTTCAAGCCCTCATAATCTCCTTTAATTCAGCTGAAGTGGACTTTTCCTTTCAGTTAATGCTTTAACCATGAAGAGAGTTCTTCAGATATCTATAGAAGAAATTGCTTTGGAAGAGCGTAAGACGATATGTTCGAGTAAGGCCTAAAAACCTCTTTTTAATGGGCATGTCTTATTGTTAGGTGTTATTCATGCCAGTTTGCCTCTGCCAATGCCAAAACCTTAAATAAAAAATCGTGTATTCAATACATGATGCCGAAAACTATAACCATATCTGATGATGTTTATGCCGAGCTATCAAAAATAAAGGGAGCAAGGTCCTTCTCTGAAATTCTCAGGGAATTACTTAAAGGTAAGAGAGGGAATCGATATGTCTTAGTCAGGCTCTTTGGAACGATGGATAAAGAAAGGCACGAATCGCTGAGGAGAAGCTTACTGGAGGTAGAGGAGGAATTTGAAAAGTGGGGTCGGTCCTTGACACGAATATCGTAATTGAGATAAGCTGCTGGAAATAGAGATGTACTGGATGAGGTCCTATCACTCGATAATATCTTCTACTTGACGACTATCAGCAGGTTTGAGCTACTGTTGGGAAATCTGAGCGAGGAGGAGAAATTCTGGATTGAGCAGCTAAATAGCCTTCCTTTCGATGATAGCGCCTCCGCCATGGCAGCATATCTCTTTAAAGAGCTAAAGAGGAAGGGAAAGCCCCTATCTCTCAGAGATTTATTCATAGGGGCCATATGTATCTCTCAGGGTATGAGACTGATCACCATAGATAAAGACTTCAGGGCATTAAAACCCTACGGCTTAGATCTTTATCTAATTGAGCTTAGGAAAGGCGATACTAGTTAGGATAGGATGAATAACGCTACATTGCGATGAAAACCTTGAAGATTAAGCTTTCAGATCTGCTTGACTCTATAGGAATAGGAGAATCGAGGACTTTGCAGATCTGCATGAGCTTAGGAGGGCCTTATATTGTATTATTAGTAGATATAAGAGCTGAAGGAGAAAACTCGAAGGTAGCAACTGCTGATGCCTCACCGGATAGTGAATGTCTTTAATGATTACTGGTACGATAGCAGGATGAGGGTCAAGGATGTAGCTTCAGGTCTTCCGAAAACCGATAAACTCTATCTCAAGGATTCCTACCTAAAAGAAGCATATTCTAAGATAATAAGGGTAGTTAGGGAGAAAGGAAAGCGTTACTATTTAGTCCTAGCTTCATCGATATTCCATTCACTGGGAGGGGGACAGCCCAGCGATACTGGTATGCTATTGGCTTCAGGATTCAAGTTTGATGTAAAGAAGGCTCTGGAAAGCGGAGGAGTTGTTGTACTCTATGGGAAGTCCTTGGAAGGAGAGCCAGTAGAGGGGCTGGAGGTAAAGCAAGAGCTGAATTGGGAGAGGAGATATTTGATAATGAGGCTTCACACAGCGGGTCATGTAATAGATAGAGCTGTATCAGACACCCTTAGAAACCGTATTGATACGATGGGAGCTTTACATGGACCTCCTCATGCATATGTTGAGTATAAAGCTGAAATAAGCGAGGACCAGCTCATTCAAATAGAAGAACTCACTAACGATATACTAGATGACAGAGAAGTTTTGATAAAGGAGGTAAGACCTGAGGAGCTTCAAAATTACATATATGGAGCTCCTAATCTAGGAAGGCTCCCTGAGGCCTCAGTTTACAGGATAGTTGAGATCAAAGGAATAAATGCGATTCCATGCTCAGGAACTCACGTTTCTAGAACATCGGAGATAGGAAGGATAAAATTGATGAGCGTGGATAAAGTAGAGGGAGGATCTCGCCTCTACTACGATGTGGAATGAGATTAAGGTAAGGCAAGATAGGATAGGAAAGGAAGGAAGCGGAAGATTTAGCGCCCCAAAGCAGCTAATTAGATGAGCTTCTTGAGGTCCTTTATTTTGAGATCCTTTAGGATGGATCCTAGGATGCTTGGAGGATAATCACCAAGGCCTATCACTGAAGCCTTCTTCCTCGGCCATACGACATCTGACTCTAAGGATACCTCATAGTAGAGGGTGAAGGATTTAGGCGCATTATTTACCCTCGCCTTCTCCCCTGGGAAAAGGACCTTGTTTATGGTTATCTCCTGATCTCCTTGTGCTAGCTTCTCCACCTTTATTGGCCTATTCCAAGAATTCTTTATTGTAAGTTCCCCATTCCACTCTAAGGAGACATGTTCTCCCAGCTGGAGGGTTCTCCCAAATACCTGAACTATTGGCTCCGCTTTTATGAGCTTTCCATCTGAGACCTTAGCTATCATTTGTAGCCTGTAATCCACATCCATTACGTAAAGGTACTTATCAGAGTACTCAGCCAGCACTCCCTGATAGAGCTTAATCTCTCCCTCTACATCATCTACTCTAACTGTGATCAATCTGCCTATGCTGTTTTCCAGGAGAGGATCGTATGTTTGCGTTATGGCACTCTCTAATGTCTTTTTCTCCGCTTCTTCAAGTGATTTCTTAAGATTGGGGGGAATAATTGTTGTGATAGTTCCTGCCGTTGATGTTAGAGCAGATGCTATCTTGTCCTTGACGTAGCTCAGGGCATTATACGTTCTCCTCTTGGCTACTTTGATGAAAGGCCTGCTATATAATTCGCTTAGCTCCTTCCATCTTCTCTTTCTCTCCTCTTCGCCCATAAAGTCAACAAAACTAACTATCATCCAGAGATCATTAAGCTCGCTTGAGTATACCTTCCTAGACACAAGGCTAGGAGGAGACCATGGATTTACTCTTATATCCTTCTCGGTCAGTTTATCTTCAACGAGTTCGAACCTCTTAAGGTAGTTTAGTATGACTCTAGCCTTCTCCAAGAATCTCTCGTTCCCTGTTTCGTGGTAATTTTTCATGAGAAAGGCGACTAGTGAGAGGGGATTTTTCATACCTTCTTTCATATAAAATATCTCAAAACCGCCACCTCCTCTAGGCAGGATATGTAGCTTTCCATAGTGAGCTTCTTTTCCTATGAAAACGAAGGTCTTTCTACCTTTGACGAGCTTTAGTACTCTATCCATGGAAAACATGTTTACTAAAGAAAATAGGAAAGATATTATCACACCTAGGACTATAAGATAGATAAGAGGTAATATCGACTGCAGAGTGGAGGAAAAAGATAGTGATTCCTGCATCAACAGCACCTTATCTACCGTTTTACTTTGACTTCAGATGATTATCCAGCCATTCTATTATCTTCTCCAGCCTTATGATTCTATGTTTAGGCTTGCCCTTTCTGCTCAGATCATGATCCTCTTCAGGGAATAGGACAAGCTCTGTATCAATTCCTCTTGATTTTAAAGCCGTAAAAAGCTCTAAAGCCTGGCTCAGCCAACATCTATAGTCATCCAAGCTATGGATTATGAGTGTTGGGGTCTTAACCTTGTCAACATAGGTTATAGGACTCTTCTCCCAATAAACTTGAAAGTTCTCCCATGGAGTACCTCCTATATGCTCTGGGTTGAAGAAGAAGCCTATATCCGTCGTTCCATAATCACTTATCCAGTCACTTATGCTTCTCATTGTTATGGCAGCCTTGAACCTATCCGTATGCCCTATTATCCAGTTGGCCATGAAACCACCATAGCTCCCTCCCATTACTGCTAGCCTATCGGGGTCAGCTAGTCCCATCCCAATAACTTCATCTACAGCTTCCATCAGGTCCTGATAATCCCTCTCACCATAATGCTTTCTTATATCCCTGAATTCTTCTCCATAGCCCTCGCTTCCTCTTGGATTAGTGAATATGACAGCATAGCCCCTATCCCTGAGGAGGTAAAGCTCGTGCATGAAGGCATAACCAAATGCTGTGGCTGGTCCTCCATGTATATATAGGACCGTCGGGAAGGGTGGTTCTCCATCATCAGGCCTCAAGATAAATCCTTCTATCTTGACTCCATCGCTTGCTAAGAAGGAGAATCTATTTGGCTTAGGTAACTTCACTCTCTTATTAAATCCACCATTAAGATCTGTTAACTTGATTAACCTATCTGCTAGCTCATAGATCTCTGCTGGTTTATCTATTCTCATTAAGTTGAGAACTATCCTCCCAGCCTTGGCATCAAAGCCTTCTATTGAGACGTCTTCGTTGATCAACTGTACCAGATTCCCATCGTTAGCATAAAGATGAACTGATGTTCCATCGTGTATTGTGAAATACCATTTTCCATTCATCCATTTAGGCCTCTGATCGCTTCCTCCCCTAACATCACTGTTTAAGCTATTTCCTAGACTTCTATTCATCGGAGATTTATCTTCAGGCCTCCAATTATCTATTGAAGTCTCATAGAGATGTTCATTGGTAGCAAGACCCCTTCTTCTATCATGTCCAACGATTCCTAGAACTCTTCCATTATTCCCCCAGTTAACAGATTGAAGGAACCAGTTGCCTGGCCCTATCTCATATCTATTGCTTCCATCCATGGAACTTATGAAGAGACTTACATCTAAAGGCTTTGATTTATCTTTTAGAGATAAAAAAGCCACCTTTTTACCATCAGGTGATGGCATGAAATCCTTAATGTACATTCCGTCCGGGGAGATCGGCCATTTCTCACCTGTATTCAGATCTATCCCATAAAGCCTGCTTACATACCAGTAGGTCCATCCCTTTCCATTCTTCCAGAAGGGGATCGTCTTTATTACCTTAACATCTTCTTCCTTATCTCCTTCATTTAATGCAGCAACTGCTATTCTTTCAGATGCCCATTCAGCTCTGCTTATTCCATTTTTCCACCTGAAGACAACTAGCTTTTCCCCATTCGGAGTGAACATTACAAGCTCATCCTCACTATCGCTCTTCCTGATGAAGATGAATCTCTTCCCCTGAGGCTCCCATGAAGGATCTCCGTCTCTTGGTCCTTCCGTAATGGGAATTGGTCTTTCACCAAGCTTCATACTCCATATTCTATAATCATACATGTTCTTATTAAGATCAGCCCTACCAGCGCGGAATGCAATGAATTCTCCATCGAATCTCAATTTAGGCGGACCTATAAGCACTACTCTAGAGAAATCATCCAGTTCGATGGATCGCATGTGTCAAATTAGAAGAGGAGAGATTTAACGATATCCCTGCTTATGTTAGATGTGATATGCAATATAATAATGCCTTTTCTATTATTGATTGACTTGGAAGACCTAAATCAATCTTTCAAGAGACTTACGACCTTGAGTTGTTATTGCAGAATAGATAAATAAATGGGATGACTATATAGACTCCTTCTCAGCTGTGAGGAAAGACCACACCAGTATAGTCGATATAAGCAGGAGGGAGATCCATGATGGCAGATCTATACCTAAAGCCGTTAGCAGGAAGGCAACACCTAGGTAGACTAGGTATATGGCTAAGCCTTTCCCTAAGTTCTTCAACTTCCTGACCCCATGCTCAAGCACGAAGTAGAGGGATCTGAGTCCAAGAATAGCCATTATGTTGGAAGTGTATGCTGCAAAGAATTCCCTCGTTATTGCCAGAACGGCTGGGACAGAGTCAAAGGCGAACATTATATCTGTCGTTTCTATAGCTAGAAGGACGAGAATCAGAGGAGTGAAGACGAGCCTGACCCCATTTCTGAGCATGAACCTATCATCCTCATAATTAGAGGTCAGAGGGAGTATCCTCTTAGCCCACTGGACTATCTTATTTCTACTTGGATCTACGCTTTCAGCTCCCCCCTTGGCCATCTTGTAGCCGGAGTAAAGTAGTATAGTCCCAAAGATGTAAGTCATCCATTGATACCGCTCCAAGAGGGCGACTCCCACCAAGATGAAAGAAGCTCTGAATATTGCAGCGAATACTATGCCTAGAAGTAGGGTGAAGGGTCTAGATCTATAAGGAACTGAGAAATATGTGAATATCGCTAGAAAGACGAAAATGTTGTCCATTGAGAGGGAATATTCTGTTACATAGGCTGTTATGTACTTAACAAATTCTCCAATTCCATACCTATTATATACGAAAAATGAGAAGGCTAGTCCTATTGATACCCATATGGTCACCCACTTCATGCTGTCCCTGAAGGACATCTTGGCCTTCTTGTAATGTCTAAGATCTATAATTAAGAACACAGCAATCACTGTGTGAAAGGATATCCAGAAGATGGGTGAGGTTATTTCCATTCACACCAACGATGCCTCTGATATACCATTAAAAACTTGTTTTTATTCAGATATAAAGAAGGGCTCTCTATTAATTCCAGTTCTCGTTCTCATAGGAGGATATATATGTGAGTGAGATTATAAAGCTAGGACACTTAGAGGCATGATGTAAAATGGAGAAAGAGGAACTAAGAAAGAGAATAAGGAGACTCCTTGGATCGCTAATAAAGCTCATTTTAGTACTATTTACTTTAACTATATTAGATGCTATATTTGGTGGCTTAACATTCACATTCTTTGGCTTTCAAACAGATACTTCAGAGGTTCTAGGGACAATTAGGCTGGTAGCTATAGTATATTATGGATACTGGATACTTAAAGATTCCCTTTTCTTCTTAGATATACTTACCGACGTTCTAGCCAAGAGGTTCAATTTAGGCAGCTCTGGAAATCTTAGAAGGATTGGGCTGGACTTTCTCTATCTTATCTCCTTAGGCTTGGGGTGGTTCGCTTTTTCTCCCTTTCTTAAGCTAGTCCCAGACATAGCTATCAGAGCTCTTGCCTTAATATTCCTTCTACTGGCAATAGTGTTCCTTTATGATCTAGTTAAGACAGTGTATTCCATTCTGAGGATGAGTTATGAATCGCTCATAGACGCTCTATCTGATATTATAGGAAGGCTTACTGAATCAGAGAAATCCAAAGATAAGCATTAGATAAAACTCGCTTATCAATAGATGGAGGAGAGTTAGAGGAGCGCTATATCTCGTGAACTCCATGGGAGAAATCCCTTCTTCTCTCTGTAGTATGCTAGAAGCAACTAGAGATGGAGGAGATGCGAAGTAGGTCAGATTGCCTCCTATATTCGAGCCTAGAGCTACAGCGAAGGCAAAAGCCCTACCTCCTAGGCCTGAGGGAAGGGCCTTTAGGAGAGATGCGAAGGTAAGGGCTACGGGAATGTTATCAACGAAACCGCTCATCAGCCCGGAAGTCCATAGGACAACTGTGAGGAACGTGAGGGGGACCGCGTACACCCCTTTAAGCATTATAGATGCATATTTAAGTAATCCAGCTGATTCTACTCCTCCTACAACCACATAGAAGGATGCTAGGAAGAAGACAGTTGACCAATCAACATTTGAGAATATGTTATCTGGGTCAGCTCCTCCCAGCCAAAGCATGAAAGCCGCCATTAGAAAGGCAACCAAATCCATAGGAAGCTTGGGAAGGTTAAGTACTATTAAGATCAAGAAAGCTAGGAAGATAAATGATGCTCTCAGGAGCTTCCCTCTCTCAAATGGTTTAGTAGGTTCAATACGAGCAGATACCTCCTCTTTGTAGAGATCTCCGCTAATGATTCCTATAAGTGCAGTTACGCCCGTTAAGATGAGTGAAAGAGGTAAGGCATAAAACATGAATTCGTTGAAGTTTATCCCGAAGTTAAGCGCCACTATGAGATTTGGTATACTGCTGATCATCAGGCCCATGGCTCCACTGTTGCATATTACTGCCTCATAGACTATCCATTTCTTAACGTTCAGTCCAAGCTTATCCTTTAGTGATGTTGTCATGGCCCCCATTATGAGCATGGCTGGAAAGTTCGCCAAGAATAGAGTGACCGCTAGTGTAAGAAACATGAAGGAGATAAAGAGGAGATCTCTTCTTTTAGCTAAAGTTTTCGCCACAGCTATGCCCATTGCCTGAAAGAGACCTGATTCTGATAGCCCTTCCACTAGTATGAGAACGCCGACTATGAATAGGAGGGTATGCCAGTCTATGAAATTAAACACGGAGTTAGGATCGAATAGATGATAGACGTAGGCACCGAAGTAGACCATTAGGGCTGCCGAAATCATTGCAGATGTTGCTCTATGATACTTCTCGGTTATGAGGAGGAGTATTGATAGGAGGAAGACTCCGAGGACTGCTAGCTGGGGGTCAGTCAGTTGGATCCAATTCATCCTTACCAGCCATTTCCTCAGCTAGTTCATTCACTTTCCCAATGAACCCCTTGTTGTCCTCCAACTTTCTTACATTATCTGGGGAGAGCTTTACTGGGAGTACTAAAACAAAGGATCCCTCTTCTTTGCTTTTTATATATAGAAAGACGAGTTTCTCCAGCCTTTCCCTAAAATCAGGATCATCTGGTAGCTTAGCATGATCCTTAAGACTTACTCCTTCAGGCTTATATATCTTGAGCCTCACAAATGGCCTTATTACCTTCTCCATCTCATCTTTTAGCGTCTCAAATCGCTCTAATCTCTTGCTCATGCAGGGAATGTAATCCTGAGAACCTATAAAGATATTTATTTATTTATCCCCCTTCTCTTCTCATCGCCAGCTAGAATTGGAGGATTAATTCAAAGTAAAGAAGGGAGGTTATCCTATGAAGGGGAAGGAGGTACCATATGGAATAACTGGTCGCATCCTCATAGATATGAAGAAACGCCTTTACCTTTACGTAGCGTTGGATATAATAGTAGCCACAATTCTAGGAAGCCAAATCACCGTTCAAAAAGGCATAATGAAACCGATAAGCATAATCGCAGTTTTTCTCATGCTCTATCCTATGATGATCAGGCTCGCCGTCGAGAAACTTAGGTCTTCTACTAAGAATTACAAGCTATTAGGGGCTTCTCTTCTCTATGCCTACGGAATAGGGCCATTAATTGCTTATGCTGTAGCTAAGTTGATGCTAGAGCCATTTCCAGAGCTATATGCCGCTCTAATACTCGTTGGCACAATTCCCTGCAGCAACATGCTCATAGGATGGTCTGGGATCGCTGGAGCCAGTGTTGAGGATGCTCTGATAGTTGCCGTCATAGGTCTTTTATCCATCCCTTTCCTCTCTCCATTGCTAACAAAATTTCTTTTGGGCTCTGAACTTCAGATAGATCTACTCAAACTATTTCTGGCCCTCTTGCTTTATATACTAGTTCCCCTCATCCTAGGATATTATACGAGGAATCTTATGATAAAGAGAAAGGGGATAGAATACTTTAATTCCCTCAAGATAGTGCTGCCAGGACTTTCCTCCCTAGGAATACTCCTCATAGTATTCATAGCTTCTCTTAAGGCTGCCAAGATAATCATACAGTATCCCATAGTGATAGTTATGATAATTATATCCCTCTTATCTTTCTACGTCATTCAAACGATTTTAGCCCTCGCTGGGCTCAAAATACTCAAGTTCAAGTATGAGACAGGCTTCATCTTCCTCCTAGCAGCAGTTGCTAGATCTCAAGCCATATCCCTAGCAGTGGCTGCCACTTTCTTCTCAGCCCTGACTACGCTCGCCATATCGTTCAAACCTATTCTGCAGGTTGCTTACATACTCATGCTCATCTATCCAATGGGCAATTGGCTGAAAAGATATATGAGATAATTCATTTCACCAAAAACCATCTTTTCGGCTTTATCTCAAAGGTCTCCTTAGGAATCGATGAGAGCCATATCTCAAACTGCGAGCCCCATCCATCTCTAACCATCACCCTATATCCAGATCGATGCCTCGATGAGGCCGTTACCTTAACCTTGATTCCAGGACCTATCTCCACATCTTCTGGGTAAAATCCTATTCTGATCGCTTGCAGCCCCTTTCTATACAGTACGGTAAGGTTTTCCAAGGAGTAAAGGCCTCCATCTCTCTCCTTCAGCTCTATTATGTTCGCTCCTAAGAAGCGAGCTACGAACTCATCTCTGGGATTAGTAACAACTTCGCTCACACTTCCCTCCCTCACTATCCTGCCGTCTTTCATCACAGCAAGTCTTTCAGCTAGGGACATTGCCTCCACTTGATCGTGGGTGACATGAAGGGCAGTGAATCTCCTCTCAACCCATAGCCTCTTTAGTTCCCAGAGGAGCTCTTCCTTCAATTTGGCATCCAGAGAACCGAATGGCTCATCCAACAAGAGTATATCTGGATTTGGGGCCAATGCTCTGGCTATTGCTACCCTCTGCTGCTGTCCTCCTGAGAGCTGATGAGGATACCTGCTTTCCAAACCCTTAAGCTTCAAAATCTCGATGAATTCCTTGGCTATTCTTATTGACTCCTTCCTGCTTAGTCCTCTGGCCTCTAATCCGAACATGACGTTTTCCAGAACTGTCATATGTGGGAAGAGAGCTAGATCTTGAAACACCATACCAACATTTCTAACGGAGCTTGGAAGCTGGGTTACGTCCCTACCACTGAACATTACTTTACCGGAATCAGGAGTTTCCAAGCCAGCTATTATCCTGAGGAGAGTCGTCTTTCCGCTCCCACTTGGGCCTACTACAGCCATTATTATGCCATTAGGGATGAACAAGTTGACTCCGTTGAGAGCTACCGTTTCTCCAAATCTCTTACTAATGTTGATCACTCTGATCTCAGCCATAGTAAACCTACCTCTATTCTAGACTTCACCAAGAGGAAGGTCCATGTAAGTATCATAATGATGAACGATGCTGCAGCAGCCAACTGAAACCTCCTCGCTCCTGAATATCTTAAAGCAGCTACTGTTAACGTTAATGTTTCAGGGGTTGCTAGGAGAGTGGATGCAGATGTTTCAGATAACGATATTGCTAAGGAATAGAAGGCTGCAGATAGAACTACTGGAAGAGCTGCTGGAAGCAGCACCTTGAATATAGCATCTAGCCTGCTGGCTCCCAAAGTTTCAGCTGCATCCATGAGATGCGACGATATACCAGATACACCTGATTCGAGGGATCTTATAGCAAAGGGAAAGGCTATGAGGACATGGCTCATTACTATGGCGATCCATCCCGGAATTCCCAGCTCCGAGCTGAACAGGAATAGTCCAAGAGCCAAGGTAATGGAGGAAGTTCCAAGAGGAAGTATAGATAGATCTCTAGCCAGTTTTCTAGCTTTATTGGATAGGAGAATGAGGGAGGATAACGTCAGAACTATTAGAGCTGTCATGAATGCAAAAAATAGGCTGTTAAGCAAGGGTCTAATGGTAGAAACTCCTAAAATAGGATCATATCTAGGAATGAGGAAATCTAGATAGACTAGGGGGTCAAACTTCCCCGTGTAGGGGCTAAATATTGACTTAAGGAAAAGGTATCCTATAGGATAAAGTGCTACTACAGATAGGGTATATGGAATGATCAGCAATGGTAGGAGGGATTTTGGTAGGATTCTCCTCCTCCTGAGTTCCATGGCCCTAGCCAGTTTAGCTCTCCTACTCATGAGGATGGAGAGCAGGAAGGTTACGATCAGCTGTAGAATGGCGGCAGCTGAAGCCTTACCTTCATCGAGGAATATCTTGTACAGCGAGTATATTTCGACTTCCAGCGTTCTGGAGCCAGGACCTCCAAGCAGAAGGGGTACTGCAAAACTAGCAAAGCTTAAAGTGAATGTGAGGATGAACCCGTAGCTCACCCCCCTTAAGCTGAGGGGGAGTATTATCTTCCTCCATTTCATCCATTTCGAGGCCCCAAGAACATCAGCAGCTTCCTCTATTCTCTTTCCAACCGTTAATAGAGAAGATGAGATCATTTGAGCGCAGAAACCGAAGTTGAAATAGGCATTCGCTAGAGAGATGGCCAGTAGGCCCGGTGTTAGAAGGCCTACCCTCACCATCAGGAGGAAAGCAAGAGCAACGGAGATTGTGGGCATAGTGAATGGAACTAAGGTAGCCATTTCAACGATACGCCTCCCTGGATAATCATACGTTGCGTTTAGGTAACCTAGCGGTATAGCTAGAGCTATTGCCATCAAAGATGCGAGGATAGCCTCCTCCAAGGAGAATACGATGGCTGATTGTATGGATGGATCAGCAAGGGTATCTACTAGATGAGGAATTCCCATCCCTAAGAGGGGCACTATTATGAGAGTCCAGATTACCGGTATGATGAGGGAGGAGATGAGAGCCGATAAGCGATCCCACCTCCTCCCCATGAAGTCACCCAGATTCACCATTGGGACATATAAATAACATTAATCTCATTTCCTTGACCTAGGAAAGAGTTCGTCCTGCTGCCGAGATATAGACCGGTATCTTCTTCGTTAGACTCGGATGTATTGATAAAGGAAGTTGCTAAGCATGATACAGCTGAAAACTTCTCCATGTAGGCGCATAATTCTACCGATAGAAAGTTTTAAACTACTAGATCACCTCATTCTATGCTTTTTGGGTAGTAAATTCATTTGGGGTCTATGAGTTGCTTCTCTTTCATTCTCGAGAGGTTCTTAGGATCGGATGATAATGAAATCCTTAGATACATTAAACTGACGCTTAAGCCTCCAGTAACTAGTTTGGATTATTCCCGAGTGTTTCGCGCGCGGAGAGTGATGATGCGATCTCTCCTCAAGAGTATAGGAAAGTAGAACTCCTGAGAAGAAATTTCTAATCCTAACCATCATCTCAGGAGAAAAGAGTTATTACTAGACCCACGGCGAGATTTGGTAGGGTAGAGGACACAAGGGCCTTGGAGGGGGATAACCTTGTTACTAGCCTAAGCCCTATATAGTACAACGAGATAACTAGATTTTCAACTATTTTTCCTAATCTAAGTAAACCTTGTAAGTAGGCTCTGTACCGAATAGGATCCTTAGCAACCGATAACTGCATGGGTAGAGTTCGCCAATCCATCACTAAGGGAATTGCATAAATCAAATAAACAATAGAATTTATTTTAAGCAAATCATTGTATCTTACATCCATTTCCTCAGAGAGAAATATGCAGAGAAGCCATTCAAGCAGTGAGAAGAAGAATACTCCAAAGAATTGGGATAAAAATGTAGAGAGACCTATAAAAGCCAATGCTACAGCATTAGCATTTGAAAAGAGAAGCCCTGCTTTGAAGCTTGCCTCTACGCCTGTAAATATGGATAGGATCAAAACTCCGGTCAGAGGTATTAACATGCTTACATCATTTACTTTCAGGGCAATTTTCCCTCCTCCAGAACTCTTAGGGAGGATTATAGAGACAGCAAGAGCTAGTAAAAATCCGCTGGCCTGTGATAGCAGCGCATCTAGAAGTACTTTTTCTGTGCCAAATGAGAGGAGCATGATTGAACTAGTTAAAAAGAAGGAGATGGCGAGGGCTATATCGTATCTGTTCATCTTACCACTCACACGCTATATAAGGTGTTATTTTCCACTCAATAAGGGCCCCGATAATAAGAAGGATGTATGATAATATGATAGATCTCTTGTAACACAATATACTAGAGGGATTGTGATCTTTGCTCAACCTATAAGAAGCAATGAGGGATGCATAAGAGATGGTTATGAGCCATGTCAATTCAAATATTGCATGAGGGATAATCAGCTTTAGAGTGAGAATAAAGGGTCGGCTTCTCAGTAGATAGCCCATTATGAACCCGTTTAATGCTACGAGGGATAAAGTAAGTACCCCGTAGGTCAGATACCCTATAAGAAGAAGAGCAAAGACCGACGTATTCCTGAGCATGATTAGCATCAAATTTGCCCTCTTCAATCCATTGCAAGATATTTCAGCAGGTTTGTCATTCAGCAAGTATCCAACAAAGATGGATATTGATAAGACGAACAGTATGGCAAAGAGGGCAAGAGCACGCCAGCGCAGAGGAACTGCACTGATCCGCTGAGGCACAATACTCACCCTTTAAGAGTTTAACCTATGTCTACACTACTTATTGCTGATTGCTAGGCCTCCTCTTCCTCTCACTTATTTTCGGCCCTATACCTGTGATCCTCAGTATAGCATCTATGAAAGTGCCGGTGATAGTAATCCCAGCTATGCTTAACAGAATATCGATAAGGGTGTTTCCTGTGAAAGGAACTGTTACGATAGATGTAATGATCGCCGCGAAAGCTAAAAAGGATATGGAGTTCACGCCCACGGATGGGAAGTACCTCCCTTCTATCTCCCTTCTCCTCCTTACATAAATCACAAGAATCAACAAAAGCGCCAGACCAAAAAGGAAGAGAGGGAAGTTGAAGCTCATAGAATCCCTCGTTCTATTCATATCCTTTCATCTTCCTTATTCTCGGCCCTATCCCCATTAGCTCCATGACTATGTCTAGAGCAGACGTCATTCCCCATCCAAAGACTATAGGAATCAAAATATCAAGTAAAGCATTTCCTGTAAAGGTTATACCCTCCGATAGGGAGCTAAGGATTACTCCGACTCCTATGTAAGAGATGATCCTGAGACCGAGAGATGGATAGTACTTCTTATACTTTCTCTTTCTCCACAGGAGGTATATAGAGTAGGCTGCTACATAACTTATGCCAAAGAAGAGAAGGGAGATATGAAGGAAATCCATAGCTATCCCCCTTTAGAGCCATACAGCTGCGCCTATGGCGAAATTAACCCAGCACGATATGGCGATACCAAGAGGGAGAGCCATATAGCTGCCTAGGGTCATATAAGCAGAGCCTAGGAGAAAGTAGCCGAAGCTTTCCCTTCCATAGTAATATGAAATGTATGCACCTACAGTACTGCTTGGTTCTTCTATTAATATTAGAGATGGAAAGAGCAAAGATAGCATGAGAAAACTGATTAACGCATGCCACCTTTTCATATGAAGAATACATGGGATCTCCTTTATCATTTTTTTTTAAAAAATTGTCGAATTTACCTTCACCTATTGACGTTATGCGTTGCTTGCTTATGTTACGTCGTTGGGTTAGTTACCATGCGATATTATGCCGATTCGTACCTAGGTATTCCTTCCTATTTCCTTACTTCCCTTCGGCCTCGAGCCAAATAACATATACCAGAACTTAAATATTAGTGCTGCCTTTAGGCAATTATCGCGCGATAATCTTCGTGTGCAATCCGGTAAATTTGGATGAGGTCCGCCTCTCCTTCGTTATGAGATCTTCAGGCATAGAGTCGTTATACTGGCTAAGGATGGTAAGCGCGTCACGATCTAATAACTTAGAGGCTTAAAAACTGATGCATGTGCATGGAGGAAGATTAGCTTCTCACTATATGCTGAGCCACTATCTTTGGGTAGTAAATTCTCAGAAATAAATCGATGATAAGCAGAAGAGTTATCATCACCGCACCTTCTTTCTCTTTTATTGTATATTCCTTACTGATGGATTTATAGAAGTAGATAAATGATGAGAGAGAAAATAGTGTATCTACCAACATTTTGGTTAAGGAATACGTCTCAATTTCTGTTGCCATTATAGGAAAGAGCATTAGATCTACCGCAAATGATATTGATGCGAAAAGGAAGTATATGGATATCTTGTTCAATATGTGGGAGAGCGGACCTCTATATACGCCTCTGTAGAAAAGGAAGAGGTAGGATGACGTACCCAGCAGACTCCAGAGTAGAGCGCCGCTGAGCCCGCTCCCCAGCAATACGAAGTATGCTATGAAAGGAAGAGGAATGGAAAGATCTGGTGGGATTAACTTGCCTAGGACGAAGATCAGATACATAGATTGGATGATTACGTAAAGTAGATAGAGGAGAAAGACCCTTCTCCCGCTAGCCTCTGTTGATGATTCTCGATCATCCTCATCCATTTAACCCCACCAACAGACATGGGATGGATATGTAATATTCTATAACTGAAGAGACCGTTATGATAAATAGACTTAAGATGACTAGCTTAATTAAATAAATTAGTTGATACTTAGAGATGGCAAAGAGATCCATACCGTAGATAACTGCTATGATGCTCGAAAGTCCTACAGATGAGGATAGTAAGATGGAAGTGACTTCTAACGGCCCATGAAATAGAAAGCAGATAAGTGCGCCACCTAAATTCTCACTGAGCATCTCCTTAAGAATGCTACCTACTATCATACCGTTGAAGCTCAGAGATAGGGCTGTAAGTGTTCCAAATGTCACGTATCCTAGAGAGAGGATTAATATAGTGAAGCAGTTTGAAAATAGGAGCCCGTATAGATCGTAATGCTCCTCTAAGTAGGGCAAGTGGGATCCCTGGCTTGCCCATTTCATATGAGAAGGACCTGCCACGAAGAAGCTTCCTAATATCCCAGCTGTGTAGAAAAGAGAGGCTAGTATCAACCCTTTACTTATTCCCTGCCTCCTTCTTTCCATAGCTCGCCCTCCTAATAGCCTCTATCCTCTTCTCCAAGCTGGGATGAGTTGGCAGGAAGGAAGGAGATTCCTTTATCCTGTATATCTTGATTAGAGCATTTATCAAATCCTCTGGATTTGTATAAGAGGCTGCTATCAGATCAGCCCTAGTCTCCCTCCTTCTTATCAGGATCAGGAAGATGGAGAGCGTTGCTAGGAAGCCAGCTATAAACACGATAAGGATCACAATAGATCCATTCGGCAAACCCATTATGGATATGATTTCGCCGATGAGGAGAAGCGTCACATACATGAGCAGGCTGTAGCCTAAGTACCGGATGATGTCTCCTCCCATATAGTGGCCCAACTCATGAGCCAGTACGCTTTCAAGCTCGCCCTCTGACAGTTCGCTTAAC
>WALU01000058.1 GCA_015522685.1 Thermoproteota archaeon
GCTAGAAATCTTAACTCCTCGTGGTCGAACTTTTCATGTAAATCGAAAAATCTAGCTGATATTCTATGATATGAGAAATATCAGAGTAAACAATAGGCATATATTCAATTATGGGAAGGTTTTTAGTTGCTCTCCGTATGTGTATATTGCCCAAACAAAAAAGCATATATTCAATTATGGGAAGGTTTTTAGAGGCTCATTTTATTTTCTCTAGATGCTGGCACTACTCGAAGACTTTAGGACCGAGAGGAGATGAAGGCTGCTGGTGAGGGCATTCCAAGAAGTTCTCTCATCAGCTATAAGCTCTAGATAGAGCTGGTTTCTGTAAAGGGGCTCGTAAAGTCAGTCGAAATATCTCCCAACTTACGGAAGTGCCACGCAACACTCCTGACTATAGCGAGAGGATTTCGCATCAAGATCGATGGATGATAAAAATTCACTCAATACAAGTTCCTCAAGTAAATCTTCGCTGTAAAACTTCATGACATTCATGGAAAAAGGTTAGTTAAATCCATTTGTATCCTATCGAAGTAATGCCCATGGGTCAAGTAAATCTTTGATTCCTCAATCATTTCATAGCGCGCGAGCTCTCCTATAGCTTCGAGGAAAGGAGAGATCATCTCAAATGCGTAAGGGCTTCACCTATAAGTCCATTATATCTCCAAGCAGCACGCGCGCGATCATCGATTGAAGATTAATATAGATTCTCGCAGAGAGATAGGTAGCAAGCAAGCAAACAGATGAAGTAGATTTGAGAGAAGAGGGGGCGATCCTTTGATAAAAGTACTAGTGGAATTATTAATCAGCATAATACGCTACGGCTCCTACTTCTTAGTATTCCTGCTAATGACATTAGAAAGCGCCCTAATACCTATACCGAGCGAAGTAGTCATGCCCTTTGCTGGCTTCCTCGTTCAAGCAGGGGAAATGAATTACTGGCTAGCAGTCACAAGTGGAGTTATTGGTAACTTAGTAGGGTCCTTAATAACTTATTTTATTGGGCTAAAGGTTGGATGGAAACCTTTCAGGAAAATTCCTCTGCTTAGAACTAAGGTAGAGCACGCAGAGAACTTCATGAGTAGATATGGGAACTGGGCCATTCTCTTGGGTAGGATAACTCCCGCTATAAGGACAGTGATCTCCCTACCGGCTGGTATGTCTGAGATGAGGCTTACCGAGTTCGTAGCTCTTACTGTTCTGGGCTCCGTTCCTTGGAACATAGCTCTAGTATATTCTGGAGTGATCCTCGGAGAGCACTGGGAAATAATTTCCGAGTATATAGATGTGGCGGCTATTCTTATATTAGCTGCGTTTCTTGCATATCTGATAGTGCTATTCAAAAAGGATGAGAACTAAGCTGATAAAAAGCTAAAATGACAGTACTGAACTAATGCCACGTAACTTCCGAGGAACTCTTTAAAAAGGATCGAGCATCTTACACCCAATTAGAAAAATGGTAAAGATATACTCATTATTCTCATTTTCCTTCCAATCATCCGATAAAATAGATAATTAATTAGATATATTCATCCTGAATGATGGAATAAATAAAAAGTATGCGCCCAAGTTGGTGAGAAACTAGTGAAGAAATTCAGATCCTAAATCTTATCTTTATTGTCCCTCAATGATCACGTTTATCAATGATTAGAAGCCTAACTAGGAGAGAAGATGTCCATCTCGGTCGAACTGAAGGAAATCAAGAGGAAGCTGGAGACTCTAGAATCTATGATAAGATTGATTTTAGAGAAGAGAATACCAGAGGATGAGCCCCTTACAGATGAAATAGAAGCTATAGAGTCTGAAGATGAGTTGATCAGCTTGGAGGAAGCTAAGAAAATGCTGGAGAATGAGGGAGGAGGCTGATCAATTCCCTTCAAGTTCTCATTGTATTTGAAGAGGAGGGCCTTAAAAGGACTGAAAAACTTAGATGAAGAGTCAAAGTTAAGGGATAGAGTTATTGAAAATTTGGAAATTCTAAAGGAATACCCAATTCCTCGTCTTCTGAATCTGAAGAAGCTTAGAGGATATGAGGATACCTACAGGATAAGAATAGGGAGAATTAGGATAGTTTACTCGATAAATTGGGGGGAGGGAAGGATGATAATTCATTTCATCGGTCCTAGGGAGAAGGCTTATCGAGGTATCTAAAATTAATTGATGATTAATACTACATGAAGAATGTCAAGCTTCCTTGATATATTGCTCTAATGCGAGAGGACCTGATAGCAGTCAGTGATTTCAATGAATCGTATAACTGGAAAAGCACAATTAGTAGCTTAAATTTAAGATCTGATTATGATGGCACTCTGCCTTAATCTTATATATCCACCCTTATCGACTCCTATTACGTTCCCACACTCGCATCTTACCTCATCCCCATCATGTATGCTGTAATCCTCTATTATTCTGGACTTCCAACATCTCCACAGTTTTCCCTTTCCCATTTTCTGATACTTGAATATTTTCCTGCCACATTTAGCGCATCTTACCGTGATTATTCCCATGAACTCTCTTGATCCCATCTTATCATTAACTAAAAGCTTTATGGCCCTTAACAGCCTTTTAACCGCTCGGGCATATTTAGATTCGAATGCTAACGAAAGGTTGTAGAGCTAACAAAAGTTACCTTCAGTGATTAGTTGCCTCTCAGCCAATGTGAAAGGTTAAGAGGGGTTAGCGGAGGAACGTAGTGATGAAGTGGATCATACCACTCCTCATTCCTTTATTGATGCTCACGCTTGTAGTTACTGCCGCTCCCCCAACAGTGGTGATAAGGGGGCATGTTGGTGCTGTAAAGGAGAATTTCCTAATCGTATGGGTTGAAGATGTGATCCAAGGCTCCTTACCTGAGAGTGGTGTTATAGAGGTTCACATAGAAAGTGATGGATGCTCAGGATTTCCTCAGGTAGATAAGGTCAAATTAGGGGACTTCGTTGAAGTTAGGGGTTACTTGGAGACTATTTGCTGCAGACCTATGATAGTACTGAAGTGTAGGGATCATTATGTTAAGATAGTTAGGGAAGCTTTGGAAGCTAAGATAAAAACATTACAGGGATGTGGCAGTGAGATAGCTGCAGGGATGAATATGACCTACATTTTCTTCTTAAACAGGGATTCCAATGTAACTATAAGCTTGGAGGAGCCAAATGGCTCAGCTATTCTATATAGAGGCTTCCTCAAAGAAGGTCTGTATTCCATTTCAAGAATGGAAGGACCTCCCTTTGGTGATAGGAAGATATGCATATTGGCTGAAAGTAATGGAGATTCCTTCGTATACTGCTGCCCCTACTCTGTCGTCCAAACAAAGAAAACTGAGGTTAGAGCGGTTTACAGAAATTTGACGATCAGAGTTCTAACGGAGGCGGGTTATCCGGTAAGAAATGCATCGATTTACGTGGATGGGAAATTTTACGGGTTAACTAATGGAAAAGGGATATTAACAACTAACATAACGAAGGGGACTCATGAGGTCCTAGTGGAGAGCAAGTACTATAAAGCAGCCAAGATTACGGCTAAACATGGATCGCTCATTGTAAAGTTAAGGGTGAAGGCCCCGGAGGTGAGACTAAGATTCATTCCAGATCACCTGAATGGAAGCAGCGTTGCAAAGCTTGTCGTTGAGAAGCTTGGAGGAGCTAGTATCTCAATAAGGGTTAGGCTGGAGAGGCTTGGCAATCTAAAAGTGAATGCCACGGAGCTTGTTGGGACTCCTCCATTTAATGCTACCCTCAAGGTGAGTGGAACTGGAAAGCTGGTAGCAAGCTATGGTAATATGGCGGTGGTGCTTAGTAGCGGGCTCTTGACTACAAAAACCATGACTAAAAGACAAACGACATCAACTCCTGAAATAACTGCTACAGCTGCCAAGACAAGGGCAAACAGCAATACCTCTACACCACAGACCTCGATTCCTGCTCCAGCTAAATCATCTGCGATTGTGCTATTACCTATAATAGCATTGGCCATCACCCTAGTGGCCTTGATTGTTATGATCAGAGCGGGCTACCCTAAAGGTAGCCAAAACAAGTAAGGATAGAGTAAAGAGTAGAGTAATGAGATCAACGATGCAACTGCTTCATAAACTACAGCACGAAGATCAGTTAAGTTCTTAGCTTTGTTCTGGGAAAGTATTGCAATGGAATCAAATCATAGCAGGAAAGCTAACAAGAAGGCCGGTATTCTTGAGGAGCTGAAGGCAGTTCTATCTGGAACACCTAGATGTGCCTACTGCGGGAAGCCCATAATGGGAAAGCCTTACGTTTGGAGAGGTAAGAAGTTCTGCAGTAGGGGATGCAAGAGGAAGTATAGAGAGGAGCTAGCCAAAAAGAGGAGGAAGAATAAGGGAATCAAGCTTCCAAAGGATACCTTCGAGGCTATCTACTGGAAGTAAAGTAAGTTGAATTTTTCTCTTTTCATATTATATTTTAGCTATTGCTAAAGAATAGGTTTGTAATTTTACAACTTTGACATATAATAAGGAATCCATTAACCAAATTTAGATAGCGTTTTTAATTGAATACGCTCTCTGTATGCAGTGAGAGCGCATGAGCTGGTGATATTACTGGTGGCCTTGGATGTGGGCGGGGCGGAAAGGGTAGAAGATTGTGTTAGTAGTTCTTCATCACGCGCGGAAATTCTCAGCTATAAAAGTGTCTTGGTAGATCAGCTAATTTTTTTACTACTTGATTCATGTAGAACTGATGAGCAGACTCGTGGTGCTGGTTGATAATGAGCCGGGTGAAGGGTTAAGATCCGAATGGGGTTGGAGCGCCTACATAGAAACTGATAAATGGAAGGTTCTTTTTGATGCGGATACAGACCCAGGGGCTTTGAAGCACAACGTTGAGGCTTTAAACATTCAATTAGAGGACCTGGACTTCTCTATTTTGAGTCATTATCATGGAGACCATTATGGCGGGTTTGAATATGTGGGGAAGGTGAAGCCGGGACTCAAGGTATACGTGCCTCCAGATAAGATCGACTATCTGAGAAATTGGGGACTTAATCCAATACCTGTGTATGAAGCTAAAGAAGTTGCTGAGAATGCTTGGTTAACTGGACCAGTAGGTAGCATATGGGGAATCCAGGAGCAAGCATTTGCCTTCTATGTGAATGGAAGAGGGTTGATAGTAGTGGTTGGTTGTTCTCATCCTGGGGCAGATAAGCTCGCATCCAAGGCTAAGGAGGTTAGCGGCAAGGATTTGTATATGGTGATTGGTGGATATCACAGCCCATCAAAGAGAACCTTAGATAATCTAGCTGAAATGAGTAGATACGTGTGTCCCGCTCACTGCAGTGGAAGGAGAGCCAAGGATTATGTGAGAAGAGAATATCCGGATCAGTACTGTGAAGTCAGGACTGGAAGCACGTTTATACTGACCGAGTGATTACCACGGAGGAAGGAGAGAACCTTTCGAATATCTAAGGAAGATATTTTTCAGATATCTAACCGAGCATGGGGGCTCCTCTACAGTCAGTGAGCTGAAATAAGAAACATCAAAGGCATTACTTGATGATGCAATACAGTAGCTAAAGAGCGAGGATGTGATACCTGAGCGAGAGAGGAAGTGAAGCTCCTAGAGAGGGATGGAAAGAAGGTAATGATATATTTAGGAAGCATAGAAAGGCTGAATCGCACACGGATTCGCTGTTGGCTTAATTACAATTAGGCTCTTAGGCCTTCTCCCTACATTTAAAGGCGGGAAGAACTTTACGTTATAGAGGAACTGCCTCCCTATAGAATGCTTAAGACGAGGAATGTCGCATTAAAATCATGGACAAGGTTCAAGGACCTTATAAAGATAATGACTTCTCTAGTAGTAATCGACGCGTCGATCTATGCAATTATCGAGTATTTTTAGGATAGGTAACCTAGTGATTGAGCCTTCAGGGAATGAAATTAAATTTTAAAATTTAGGGCTGTTTAATGAAAAATTAATAGGGAATTTTTGCATAAATCTTAAGATTATATTATATCAGAATTGGAAATATGGGGACAAAATTGGCCATATACCTGCAAATAATGAGGTGATGAAATTA
>WALU01000059.1 GCA_015522685.1 Thermoproteota archaeon
CCAGATAAGAGCTGTCCATTCCTTATTAGGACATATCCATCATTTGGGCAAGACGGATCTACACACTCAGCATCCTTGGCTAGTTTAGAAACTGACTCAAAATTCAGATCTTTAGGCAGAAGAACTGATATAAGCTGCTTTCCTGTCCATAACTCTTTTGGCTTCTTTATTGCTGGCTCAGGTAATTTCGTTATCTCTGCCCTTGAGAGTATTCTAGCAGCTTCTGATTTGGTGAAAAAGGAATCTTTCTTGGTTATCATGTAGAGAACTGTAATTAGATCTTGCCTAGCTCCAACTATAGACCCTCCCGTTCTAGGTGAGAGCATGTTGTTCTTAACGCCCATAAGCTCTTTGGCCTCTATAGACCCATCTAATAGTTGAGGAGCATGCATATTCATTTCATCTCCATCGAAATCCGCATTATACGGGACACAAACTGCTGGGTGGAGCCTAAAAGTGGCTCCAGGGAGAACTTTTACTCTATGACCTAGCATAGATAATTTATGAAGGGATGGCTGCCTGTTGAATATGACATAATCCCCATCCATAAGGTGCCTTTCTACAACATCGCCTGGCTCAAGTTGCTCGGTAATCTCCTTTAAGGCATCTTTTCCCTTTCTCCGTATTATCTTCAGGCTTATTGGTGTTATTCCACCTTTTCTTACGGTATTAGCTCCAGGATACTCATCAGGTCCTCTCATGACCAGATCTTTCAACTTTTCTATGTTGTTCTCATTCACATATTCAGGAACTGTAAGGACCATAGCTATTTCGACAGGCACACCTACTTCATCTATATCTATCATCGGATCGGGTGAAATGACCGTTCTGCTTGAGAAGTTTACCCTCTTACCTATCAAGTTCTTCCTAAGCCTACCCTCTTTACCACCTAATCTCTGGAAGAGCGACTTCAAAGGTCTTCTTGTACCCTTCTGAGTAGCTACAGGCATACTGGCAGCGGCATTGTTGAAGAATACACTGACCCAGTACTGTAATAAATCCCATTCACTTTCAACCATGCTACTAGGAGCTCCTAACCTCTTTGAGTTGTGCAGCTTTCTATTTACCTTCAATATCTCCACTAGAATATGAGTTAGATCATCTTCAGATCTTTCGCCTGTCTCTAAATATATCGATGGCCTGACGGGGAGAGGAGGCACTAAAAGAACGGTAAGTACTGTCCATTCTGGTCTAGCTCTCTCAGGATTAAACCCTATCAAGAGAGCATCATCATCGCTTACTCTCTCAAGTACATCTCTTATCTCTGTTGGCCATAACCTCCTAGGTTCTGGCTCCTTGACTATAAACTTATATACCTCATCTAATTCTACCTTCTGTATATCGGCGCCGCAGTGCGGGCATTTCTTATGCTTCTTAATGTACTTCTTTGTCTCCTCCCTAACTTCCCTAACGAGACTATCATTTATCTTTTTGTTTGGATTTTTCTCTGCTATCTCCTTGGCTCTAGCTATAAACTCCGCTCTAACATCATCAGGCAAGAGGACCTTACCACATTTATGGCATACCATATTCAGAGCATCCTTTAGCCTCTTTACATACCCTATATGGACAACAGGCATGGCCAGCTCTACTCTACCAAAATGACCTGGGCAATTCTTTGGATAATTGCCGCAAATAGGGCATCTTTTTCTTGGGTTTATCGTCCCTAGCCTAGGATCTAGGACGCCTCCTTGTACTGGAAGGCCGCCTTCATCGTAAGCTGTTGGCTCTGTTATCTCTATGAATCCTATCCTTCTGGCATCTGACGGTGACATCAGGCCAAACATTACCTTCCTTAGACTATAGGGAATAGCCTCCTCATCACTAACTGGTTCCCATATAAGCGCCATTAAATCACCCTTCCTCTCCTCTTCTTATACCTCCTCCTTTATATCCAACCTCACATCCACATGGCCGCTCATGAGCTCGTCCAAGAAGAGCTTCGAGGCATGGCTTGTTATAAGAGGCTTCACTTCAACAGAAGATTGGCATCTAGGACAGAAGAATTCATTGGTCTTTTGATTGAAGAAAGCTATTGTCCCACATTTCTTACATATGTAAATTATCGTCTTATCTGACTGTTCCACATATCTATCTCTTATGACAGAAGCTGCACCATGAGAGATTAGGACCTCACCTTCCATCTCTCCCAGCCTTAGGCCACCACCCCTTGCTCTTCCCTCTACGGGCTGTCTTGTGAGGAGCTGCATTTGACCTCTAGCTCTAGCATGTATTTTATCTCTCACCATGTGCTTAAGCCTCTGGTAATAGCTTACACCTATGAATATGGGCGCTTCAATAATCCTTCCAGTTCTCCCATCATACATTACCTCCTCGCCGCTGTACTCAAATCCTAACTTCTTCAAGGCCTCCATCAGATCTTCTATTGGCTCAGACATGAAGAGGGTTCCATCAGTAAATCTTCCCTCAAGAGCACCGACTTTTCCTGACAAGATCTCATACAGCTGACCTATCGTCATCCTAGAAGGTATTGCATGAGGATCTAGGACTATATCAGGCACAATACCATCGGAGGTAAAAGGCATATCCTCCTGCTTATATACCATTCCTAGAACGCCCTTTTGACCATGTCTAGTGGCGAACTTGTCTCCTAACTCTGGCGGTCTAGTATCTCTAACCTTCACCCTTACTAGCTTCTCACCTCCAGTTTTTGTGGCTAAAAGGACATCTGTAATAACTCCTTTCTCCCAAGCTCTCATGGAAATAGAAGTATCTCTCCTTTCAAATGTATACTGATAACTCCCTCCAATGGAAAGCTCTGGAGAAAACCTTGGTGGGCTAGTTTTCCCTATAAGCACATCCCCACCCTCAACATACGTCTCGGGATCTACAATACCATCTTCTCCTAACTTCTGATAGTACTGTTCCTCCTTCTTACCAGAAACCTTCTTCAGAGGCAATGGATTCTCGAATTTATCTCCTTCTATTATGGCCTGTCTTCTTGCTTCCGTCTCGTAAGTTCTGAAGAAAACTGCTCTGGCTGCCCCTCTATCTATTGACCCCTTGGACATAACTAGAGCATCGTCCATGTTATAGCCATCCATGGGTATCAGAGCTACTACTAAATTCTGACCAGAAGGTCTATAATTGTATTCCGTTATATCTGCCCCCCTAGTTCTCACTATGGGCCTCTGTGGGTAAAACATAAGGAATGCCCTGCTATCAAATCTCAGCCTCCAATTCGCTATATATTCCCCTAAACCTTGTCTTATCATATTAGCTCCTATAATATCCCTTGGTATGTTATTATGCTCGGCATAAGGTATCTGAAGGGCAGCCACGCCAAACATCGCATAGGGAGCGAAATCCAAATGGGTGTGCTTCTCATTGAGCTCGATTAAGCTATACGATATAACTGCGGATTCCTCTTCATCTACATCCAATAGTTCTATAATCCCCTGCTTTACTAGGTCAGAAAAGCTTATATTTCCAGCTTCTATCTCAGGAAGAAGTTTTATAGCTATATCTATTTTATCTACCGGTATTAGTGGTCTTCTCATTCTCCCAGCATCTGCATTTATGTAAATAGAATCATCTTCCCTGTTATGTACAAAGTTAATCTCAGGGCTCATATTTGGCCTACTTTCCCTAAGGTAAGAGATTAGATCCTCAGGCTTATCTGTAAATGCTATCAATCTCCCATTAACATATATTGGAGTGAGGCTTCCAACTTCCTTCGACTTCGCCTGAGCCGCAGGCTTAACTCCCCAATCTAAAACAAGCTCTATTATTGGTTCTGGATCTGCTCCAAAGGTTACATCTGTGAAAGCAGCTAAGCTCCTAACAAGACCAACGTTAGTCCCTTCTGGGGTCTCTAATGGACATAACCTGCCTATCGAAGTTCCATGAATCTGCCTAGCCTCGTGAAGAGGTAATCCAGTGGGTAAGGGAGAGTTAACTCTTCTTAAATGGTGTAGAGTTGCTATATAGTTCGTCCGCTCTAGATTTTGACTTACTCCTAAATCTCCTCCTGGCCATGCTCCTGTTGCGACAGCCCTAAGTATACGCTGAGTTATCATTTTTTGACTCATTAAAATTCTCCTAACATCAAGATCGTATACTCCACTGCTGAGTTGCTCATCTGCTTTTTCCTTCAATCTTCTCACGAGCTGGTAGAAAGCATCTCTAAAGACCTCCTGCATTAGGATCCCAGAAAGCCTTAGTCTCTTATTAGAGAAGTGATCTTTATCATCAGGGGATATTTTCCCCCTCACTACCTTAAGCAACCGCTCTATCATCTTAGCGAGAAAATATGCTTTAACTATATTATCCTCCTCACTATTCCCTATATGTGGTAGCAAGTTATTCTTCAGGTATTCCTTGGCATATCTAATCCTATCTGGCTTTGGAATTGCTTGTACGAGCCTCCTCCCTATGTAATCCAAGGCTTCCTCTCTAGTAAGCATCCCAAGAGTTCCTTCCGCCTCTGCCCTCCTTTGAACATCATCTAAGCTGTAGAGGAATTCATTTCGTATCTCGTCATCGTTAGAGATGGCATCAACGATATCCTCATCCCTCTCAAGGCCAAGGGCCTTTAGAAGCATAGCAACAGGAACTCCCCTTATAGCCCCTGTTGATGCCTTTATTGTTCCATCCCTCGTATAATACTCAAGATAAAGTCTAGTTCTGAGGCCCGCCTTTGCAGATACTATCTGAGCAACATGGGAGTACGGCTTATTCTCAGCGGTTGTTTGTTCCACTATGACCTTGTTAGGAGCTAAATCATCTCTTATCACTAGCACCCTCTCAGATCCATTAATAATGAAATATCCTCCAGGATCCCTCGGATCTTCCCCCTTCTCGATGAGCTTCTTATCATCGAGCCCATAAAGATAACATCCCTTCGACTTGACCATTATTGGTATGTGGCCTATCCTGATTCTTTCACTCTTTAGCTCCATACCACCTGAATAGATCTTCACCTCTAGCTCTATAGGAGCTAGGTAATTAGCATTCCTTAGCCTTATCTCATTTGGCATTGCAGGAAGAGAGGATCCATCATACTCCTCAACTTCCGGCCTACCTACGTAAACCTTGCTCAATACAAGCTTGTAGTTTTCCACTAGCTCTAACTCCTTGAAAGCATCCACAACCTCCTGTATACCTCTCTCCAGAAATCTGTTGAAAGACTCTATCTGAACGTCAGAGAGTTTTCTCTCTCGAAAATATGCTTTAACTATAGGGTAAAAATCAATATTCAACCTATCCTGAATTGACACGGCAAACCCCACCTAACAAATATATTTAAGAACCCCTCAAATCAATAACTCTTCTGTAATAGTATCCCTCTTCACGATGTATCCTAATAACATCTCCTTTCTTAGCTCCTATACTCTCCGCTACGGGGTCAGTAACAAGTATCATGGGAAAGTAGTCTAAAGAACCATATTTCTTCGCAAGCTCCTCTTTCTCCTCCTCGCTTATTATTTCATGTCTTGGAACCATGAAACTTTCAGTTGGATTATATTTCATTACCTTCTTAGCCTTCTTAGCGCCCTTCTTTGGTGCCTTTTTAGGAGCCTTGGATTTTTTTGCACCCTTCCGCTTGCTATCTTTATTAGAGGTCTTTTTACCTCTCCCTCTAGTGCTCTTTATCTTACTTCTACCCTTAGATAGAGATGATTCCGGCTTTGGGTCGGAATCGACAGAAATATCATCAAACTCTACCAAATAAGCACCCCCTTAAAGGGAACACTAGCATCAGTTTGAGATGTAATACGGTTTTAAAAAGTTTACACTCAAATGATAATAGGGGATTCTGCTTGAGTAATGATCTGATTGAAATCAGGTGGCATGGTAGAGGTGGGCAAGGTGCCGTTCTTGCCTCTAGGATAGTAGCAAAGGCTGCATTCTTAGAGGGAAAGTGGTCGCAGGCATTTCCTTTCTTTGGTGCAGAGAGGAGAGGAGCGCCTGTTATGGCCTTTACTCGTGTTTCTAATTCTTCAATAAGATTAAGAAGCCAGATATATGAGCCGGATGTCTTGGTACTCATAGATCCTATGTTTCTTAACCTAGAGATAGCGTGGAGGGGGGTCAAGCCAGATACAATCGTTGTGATGAATATACCGGAGGACCCCAATGAGATATTCTTACCTAAGAGAGTCAAGAGGTTAGCAACTGTAGATGCAACTTCAATATCTATGGATCTGAATCTGAAAGTAGCTGGGCTTCCTGTCCCAAACTCTGCTATGATAGGGACACTTATAAAAGCAACAGATATGGTAAAACTTGAGAGTGCTGAAGAAGCCATTAGATCTCTAATGAAACGCCTGACAGATGCGAATATTCAGTCTATGAAGAGGGCATATGAGGAAACAAAGGTAGTGGAAGAACCTAAATTCGTACCTGAAGTTATAGGTGAGGGATAAGATAGACTATCTAACATGATATAGTATATTATTTAACTTTTATTCTTTACTCACTCATTTATTTCATTTATTTCATTTATTTGTCTATCTATTACTTTACTAACTATCCTTCTCCTTCTATGAAAGAATCGAAGAATCTCGTGTAGACATCTACCTTACTCTCACCCGGTAATAGATTCATCTCTCTCACTAAGCCGCAGTTAAAGCATTTTATTACAGCTTTTCCCTCCTTTTCATAAAGTTCAACTATGATTGAGTTATGCTGGCATACCGGACATCTAAAGAAAGCAGATTTTCTCCTCCTCCTAACAGGTAATGTTGTTCTTCTTTTTCTTCTTCCCAACTAAGCACACCAATAACAGAAGGCATGTCCCTTTTAAATAGCTTCCATTTCTCGCGGAGCTGATATCGCAGACATGATTGTTTATACCTCGATGAATGGTCTCATACTAGGTATGATAGTCGAAGATTATTTTTCATCCCTCGAAGAAGAGCTTAATAAGATAATAGAAGTAGCTAGGAAGGCGAGATCACTAGGATATGATCCAACTACCAGTATAGAGATAGAAATAGCTAACAAGTTACATGAGAGAATAGTAGCTCTGTTTCAAGTGGAGTCTCTAGGGGAGAGAGTAAAATACTGGCTTGATAAGACAGGAAATAATGTAGAAACAGCTTTTAGAGTAATAGCAGAGATTATCCCAAAGCTAGGGGATGAAAGAAAGATTGATATAAAAGGGAATGATGAATATAGAGCTGAGCTGGCGCTCAGAGTTGGCATGGCTATAATAACGGATGCCATAGTTTCAGCCCCAATAGAAGGTATAAGCAAAGTTATGATAAAGGGATCAGGAAAGGATAGATACCTCTCGATATATTACAATGGACCTATCAGAACTGCAGGTGGAACAGAAGGAGCTATTAGTGTTCTAATGGCTGATTATATAAGGCAAAGACTTGGACTTTCCATATACAGGCCTACTCATGAGGAGGTGGAAAGATACGTTGAAGAGGTGTTTCTATACAAGAGAGTAGCTCATCTTCAGTATAATTCAGAGCCAAATGAAGTTAGAAAAGCAGTTCTTAACATCCCAGTTGAGGTTACTGGACCTCCTACTGAGAAAGATGAGGTCTCCTCCTTTAGAAATTTGGCTAGAGTTGAAACCAATAGGCTGAGGGGAGGAGCAGTCCTGGTAATAAATGACTGCATAATTCAGAAATCAAAGAAGCTAAAGAAGATAATTAAGCAACTTAAAGAATCCTCGATAGATTTTAATGATTTAGAGTGGAAATGGCTGGGAGAGAACGAAAAAGGCAAATCTGAGGAGAAAATTCAGAATGAAGAGGGGGAAGAGGGCTGCACGGTCGTAGCTCCTTCCTACAAATACCTTAAGGACGCTGTTATGGGAAGGCCCATTCTCTCTTATCCATCTCGTATAGGAGGATTCAGATTGAGGTATGGGAGGGCTAGGAATACAGGTCTTGCTTCCATTGGAATAAGTCCTGCAACCATGTACATATTAGACAGCTTCGTTGCGGTAGGCACTCAGGTGAGGATAGAGAGGCCAGGAAAGAGCGCTGTAGTGATGCCAGTTGACTGGCTAGAGGGTCCAACGGTGAAGCTAAGTAATGGAAGTGTGATCAGAGTAGATGATCCAAGAGAAGCTTATGAGCTATCTGGTTCTGGTCAGGTAAAGGAGATCATACACTTAGGAGATGTATTAATAGGATATGGAGAGTTTTTAGAGAATAATCATAAGCTACTCCCAGCTGCTTGGACGGAAGAATGGTGGTATAGCCTACTTAAGAGGAAGGCTAGGGAGCTGGGAGTAGAGGTTCCTGTTGGCAGGTGGCAAAAGCTCTCCTTTGAAGAGGCTCTAGAGATATCAAAGAAGTTTGATGTACCTTTACATCCCCAGCATACCTACTTTTGGGAGCATGTAACAATCGATGAGTTGGCTGTTCTGGTCAATTCCCTGAGAAATGGTAAGATGGAGAGCAAGGATATATACATAGCTCTAGAAGAAGATGTTAAAAGGGTTCTTGAGAAACTAGGTATGCCTTACAAGGTTCTTAGTGATTTGATAAAGCTAGAAGGAGACAAAGCTAGTCTCCTTAGCTATATAGAATCTAGCCTTCCGAGAAGCATAAGTGGCGAAGAATCTGCTTACAACACTCTCAATTACTTGAATCGATACCTAGATGTGAAGATAATGCCTAAGGGACCAACTAAGATAGGTATGAGGATAGGAAGACCGGAGAAAGCTAGGCCTAGGAAGATGAAGCCGCCTGTTAACCTCCTTTATCCAGTCGGAGAGCTGAAGGGAATGACTAGATCGTTGGATGCTGCCTACCGAAAGGAGAAGGTGGAAGTTGAAGTAGCGCTAAGAGTGTGCCCTAACTGTGGGGCAAGAACAACAAGTTATAAGTGCCCTAACTGTGGGGCAAGAACAATTCCAATGAATTTCTGCCCCATTTGTGGGAAGCCTGTAAATGGAAGATGCAGGGATCATCCTGACGCAGAGCCAGTTCCCTATGCGAAACTCAAGTTAAATCTGAAGAAGGAAGTAGATAGAGCATTGCATAGGCTTGGAGAGGGGCAAGAAATTCTTAGTAAGGTTAAAGGAGTTAAGGGATTAACGAGCGGTTCAAAATATCCTGAGATTCTAGAGAAGGGAATACTAAGAGGAAAATATGACCTATACGTCTTCAAAGATGGAACCATAAGATTTGATGCGGTTAATGCAGTTCTTACCCAGTTCAAGCCTAGTGAGATAAGAGTTTCGGTCTCTAAGCTCAGAGAACTAGGCTATACAGAAGATGTGAAAGGAGAAGAGCTTGTAAGCGATGATCAACTGATTGAGATAAAGGTTCAAGACATAATAATTCCTAAAGCCGCCGCTCAGTATTTGCTGAGGATCTCAAAGTACGTAGATGAGCTGCTTGGGAAAGTTTATGGTCTTAAACCCTTCTATAACTTGAAAAATGAGGGAGATTTGATAGGTCAGCTTGTTCTAACGATCTCTCCACATACATTCATTGCTAATGTAGCTAGAATAATAGGATTCACCGATGCTGATGTACTCTATGCTCATCCATTTCTTCATGCTGCTAAGAGGAGGAATATAGATGGAGATGAGGACTCCATCATGCTGGCTTTGGATGGCCTCCTAGACTTCTCTAGGAAGTTCCTTCCATCAACTCCAGGAGGAAGAGAAGATGCTCCTCTAATAATGGTGACTAGGGTTGATCCCGAATTCATAGATGACGAGGTCTACAATATGGAGATAGTTAGCGAATTTCCACCAGAGTTCTATAATGCCACCTACAAGTTTGAGGATCCCAGTAAAATGAAGTTCGTTATAAGCACTGTAGAATCTGAGCTTTCTAAGGGGATCAAGTATCCATACATCGGATACCTGATTCCCACTTCTCATGCTTACAGAGGTCCCCTTCAGACTACCTATAGAAAATTAAACAAGATGTCCCAGAAAATGGAAGCTCATTTTTCACTAGAAAATAAAATAAGAGCTGTAGATAAAGCAGATGCTCTTTCCAGAGCTATATCATCTCATTTCTTGAGGGATATAGCTGGTAATCTGAGGAAATTTGGCCAGCAGACATTCAGGTGTACGAAATGTAACGCTAAGTATAGAAGACCTCCTATATCAGGTAAATGCTTGGTCTGTGGTGGCCCTATACAGCTAACGGTTCATAAGGGGACTGTTCTTAAATATCTAGATCCCACTCTAGATTTGATGAGGAGATACGGTGTAGAGGGCTACTTATCGCAGAGGATAAAGATATTGGAAGAAGAGATAAATTCCCTATTCAAGGAAGCAGAGGAGGAAGAAGAGAAATCAAATACCTTAGAAGCGCTCCTTGAGTCAAAGTCTGAATCAAAATCTGATGAAATGGAGAATGGCTATAATGTAGAAAATGAAGAAGAGAGCGTTGAAGAAAGGCACATTCCAAAGAAACTGATCGATTTCATGTGATGTGAGGTGGTTTTACGTACTGGATCAAAATAAAGGACGTCAAGGAAGGCGAGGTCGCTATTATAGGAGTTGTGCTTAACGTGGTGGAAAATTATTTAGTGATAGATGATGGGACTTCTAGAGCGAGAGTTTACTATGATAAGGCATCTCAGTTCAATATTAAAGATATAGTGCTCGCTGTTGGATCCGTTATAACATCCTCTGCAGAATTTAAGGAGATACAAGGCTATGCTATCGCTAATATATCAGGAATAGATATAAGTTTGATGAAGGATGTGGAAGAGGTGAGACAAGAAGTAGAGAGAATGTTGAAAGGTGATGTTGATGGGAAATAAAGTAACATTCGAGGAGGCAGGTACCCTAAAAGCAATCGTAGAAGCAGTGGAGTCCCTAGTTGGAGAGGCATCAATAAAACTTGATCCTGAGGAGGGGCTAGGTCTTCAGGCACTTGATCCATCAAAAACAGCGATGATTCAGCTTATACTTCCCAGAACATATTTCATCGATTTTGATACTAGTCAATCAGGCTTCTATGGAATAAACTTCACTGATTTATCTAAGGTTCTTAGGAGAGTAAAGGCTAAAGAGAGAATTGAACTAGAATTCTCTGAATCTTTCGTGAAGGTAGTAACTACCAATAGCTATAGAAAGAGCTTTGAGCTTCCGCTCTTAGCAGGTACACCCTTTGAGTACAAGACCCTTAAGGTCGATTATAAGGCGAAGGCTAGAATGGACAGCGAGGTAATACCAAATGCTGTAAAAGATCTAAAGATAGTTGGCTCTGATGCAGAGATATACATAGATAGCGAGAAAATAGAGTTCAGGACGTTGAGCGACAAAGGAAAGGCCGTCGTATCGATAGGAAAGGAAGACAGGGCATTAATAGATATATGGGCAGAGGAGCCTTCACACAGCGTTTACAATATGGCTTACCTTGAGAAGATGACTAAACCTGCAAAGATATCGGAGGAAACGGATTTAGAACTAAAGACCCAAGCTCCACTTAAGTTGAGCTACCCACTGGGAGGAATAGAAGGAGCTGGTATAACTTACTACCTAGCCCACCTTCAGGTATGATTCATGCAGGATATAATTCTCATAGCTCCTTTTTCTCATGAGGCAGCTCAGCTCTTAGAAGATCAGGGTTTAACTCTTGAAGATCTTGCCTATGATCCTCTGCTTGAGAGATCGCGCTCTCTAGCTAGAGAGAGATTGATAGATGCCATAGAGGGAAGAAGAAGGCTTATCCTAGACAGAGTCAATCCAATGAATGAAGTTTACTCATATTTAGCTGCTAGGCTCATAGCGGCCAGAGTTGGCAGATCCATGCTAAGCAGGCTAGCTACCTACGAGTCCAAGAGGTTTGGTGAACTATCAAAGCGCCTATCATTAGATCAGATAAGGGAGATAGCATCAAACACGTTCAAGTTCACCATAAGAGAGGATAATGGAATGTGGCTGGATCTTATAAGCTACCTTAGAGGCTGTGTAAACATCGGTGGATCTAAATGGAGGCTCGTCAATAGGGTGCTGATTAATGGATATATCTTGGTTACCGAACATGAGCTGAGGAGGCTTTTGGAGGATCATGTCAAGAGGAAGATCATAGAAACGCCTAGAGTAGATTTACCGGAGCCTCTCGAAAATATAGCTAAAGAAATATCGAATTTATTCTCTAAGAGAATGAGAATAAGAATGAAGTTTAAGAAACCCAAAGAGGGCAGGATAGATCTCCCTCCCTGCATAAAGGATCTTATAGCAAAGCTGAGGAAGGGGGAGAATTTAACTCATCAGGCCAGATTTGCCCTAACTTCATTTCTCTTGAACATCGGGTGGTCAAAAGAGCAGATATTGGATTTATTTAGGAGTTCTCCTGATTTTAATGAGAAAATAGCTTTATATCAAATTTCTCATATAGAGAGAAGAGGATATAAGGTACCAAGCTGCGAGACAATGAAGAGCTGGGGTTTATGCCCAGGAGATTGTGGTAGGAAGTACCCACTAGAGGGTAATGAATGAGCATATTGGAGAGGATCTTCTACTCCTATTATAGAGCTATGGCCAAGATGATCTACGTTTCCAATGTTCCCAGAAGGGAGTTCATGTTCAGGGGGTTTGATGGTAGAGTGAGGAGGCATACCTCCTTCCCGAGACTAGAAGATCTAAGGAAGTATCTTATATCAGATCCTCCCCTTCACGCTTACTATTCCGTTTCCCTCTACCAAGATCCCACAGCCCCTATGAAGAAGAAAGGCCCAATAAAAGCCGAACTCTTCTTTGATATAGATTCAACCGATCTGCAAGATGAAGAATGTGAGAAGGACTCTACATGGAAATGTAAGGAATGTGGGTATACTGGCAAGGGTGCAAAGCCAGATAAGTGCCCTAAATGTGGATCTGAGAGGATAGAGGTAAATCACTGGCTTAATGAGAAGTGCATATCCTTAGCCAAGTCAGAGGTTGGGAAACTAATAGGTATGCTAAGCAGTGACTTCGGCGTCGACCTTGACCAAGTATCCATCTCCTACACGGGCAACAGGGGATTTCATGTTAGAGTCACGGGAGGGCCGCTTACATCCCTAGGAAAGACTGAGAGAAGAGAAGTTGCCTTTTATATAATGGGAAAAGGATTTGATCCCTCTCTATATTTGGCTATAGATGGAGGTAAGGTAACAGTATCTACTAGGAGTAGGATAATGAAGAGAGCAGTAAATTTCCTATTGAGTGAACCAGCAATCTTCGAGGGAATGAGTGGTAAAATTAGAAGTGTCATCTCTGGCAAGCCAGTAAGACTTAGTTCTAAAGAGATCAACCGCATGATAGACATGTTGAAAATGGCTGCCTTGCGATCCGGGGCAGAGATAGATTGGATGGTAACCATGGACACTGGAAGGCTCACTAGGATACCCAATAGTCTGCATGGAAAGACAGGTTTCAGGGCACTGAGCCTCACTCTTGATGATTATAAAGTATTTAACCCATTCGAGGATGCTGTAGGGTTGCCTGCTGAACCATATATACATATCGAGGTAACAATGAATGTTCCCTTCTTCAAGTTAAAGGGAGAAAAGTTCGGTCCCTACTCGCTAGGAGAGAAAGTAAGATTACCCGGGTTTGCTGCTACTTTTCTAGTACTCAGGGGAAGAGCTAAGCTTTTGAGCGGTTAATTTAACTTAACTTAGCTTAGGTTACAGTCGCGCATGTAGTCGAGCAATATGTAAATGGGTCTATCCATCATGAGCCTTCAGGGAGGAAAGTGAGCAAATGCCTCATTCAGATCAATCCTCATAATGGATTTGGGCCACATAAACCTTAACCCCCTTCGGATTCATTGGGAGCAAATCACAGCCTCAGCCCCGCTCAGGACGACCCCTGACCCCACATGTCAGGTTCCACGCTCTATACTGCTCCTCTTCGGGACTTTATTTTACTCTCACATCTGGAGCATCCAACATACATTAATGCCTGTTATTATTTAAATGCTCGGTTAGCTTAATTATATAACGCGTAATGGGGGATAATATACCTTGAATATCCACAAACACTCACCAAAACATAAACGGTTTCTTACGGCTAGATACGATGAAATAATGAGGCTCCTACATGCATCGCTGGCTGAGGGCAAGATTCCTCCCTCCTTAATTGAGGAAATAGAGAAATTAGAGAAAAAGCTGGCTGAAAATCCGCCTGCTGGAATAGAGGGAAAGGTTTACATGCTGGCTGCTGATGTACTAAGGGATCTGAGGATAGAGCTGGAGAAAGCTTCTAAGATCAACGAGATATTCAGAAGTGTCGCATATGGAGCTTCCTTAGATTTAATATTGGGTAGGAGGGAGAAGCATGGATCAAAAGAAGAGAAAATTATTGAAAAGCCTGCTACAAAGGAGTATCTGCCCATCAAAGATGAGATACATAAGGTCTTAGTAACGTTTAAAACTCCAGTATCCAGATTCGTTGGTGTGGATATGAAGGTATATGGTCCCTTCTCTGAAGGAGATATTGCCTTCATACCATTGGAGAACGCCAAGGTATTGAGGGATAGGGAAGTTGTTGAGGTGGTAGAAGAATGAAGATTCCTTCTGTGGTAAATGCCTATTGCCCAAGATGTGGCAAGTATACGAAGCATAAGGTAACTTTGTACAAGCAGGGAAAGGCCAGAACTCTCTCTTGGGGGCAGAGGCAGCTTGAAAGAAAGAGAAGGGGATATGGAGGAGAGCCTAGAGGTAAGTTAAAGAGGAAGGCCAAGACAACGAAGAAAGCATTGATAGTATTAACCTGCGAGGAATGTGGTAGGAAGGTTGTGAGGAATCTAGGTAGGTCGTCTAGAGTCGAGATAAAGAGGTGATCTTATGATTGGGAGTAAGTCAAAGTTAATTCCTCTCCCTAAAAGCTATTTCATCAGGGTAAGGTGTCCTAAATGTGGAAACGAACAGATAATATACTCTCATACATCTCGCGTGGTGAGATGTCATGTCTGTGATGAAGTACTGGCTAGACCAAAGGGAGGCAAGGCTGAAATCCTTGCTACGATCATAGAAAAATTGGGAAGAGTGATAGAGTGAGTTACAGATCCTTCCCGAGGAGAAATGAGCTTGTTGTTGGCACTGTAGGGAAGGTAGAAGATCATGGAGTGACTGTGAGACTAGATGAGTACGATGGCTTAGAAGCTTATATACCGAGGAGCCACGTAGCCTCGGGAAGGATAAAGGATATAAGAGATTTCATAAAAGAAGGAGATAAGATAGTAGGAAGGGTCATAAGGGCTCATAGAAAGCTGGGACAGGTTGATCTTTCTTTAAGGTATGTAAGCGCTGAGCAGAAGAGGAGAAAACTTGAGGAGTGGAAGGAAAGGGTAAGAGTCATTTCTCTTCTTAAGCTTGCAGCCCAAAGGGCTGGCTATAGCGATCCAGAGATAGTTGCAAGGGAGGCATGGAGTAAGCTATCTGGATATTATAAGGATCCCTTGGATGCCCTAGAAGATGTCTTCTATGAAGGTAGGGAGCCATTAATAAAGGCTGGCTTGGATGACAAGCTAGCTGAGGTCTTGGAGGATATAGTAAAAGTTCAGCTTAAGCCTCCCATCTATATAAAAAACGTGGTCGTCAGGCTTATCTCTTACGCTCATGATGGGGTTCTAAGGGTGAAGAAAGCTCTGCTGAGGGGTCTATCCACACCTAAAACGGAGAACGTTGAGGTAGACATATACTCAGCTGGGGCTCCCCGCTATGTAATATCTGTAAGATCCCAAGATCCCAGACTAGTTCGTAGAATGACTACTTACGTTGTTAAGGCGATAAGCAGAGAAATCGGAGATACAGAGGGCTTCGAGGTGCTAGGGGAGAAGGAATACAGAAAAAGATCCTCCTAGGGATGAGCTAATTGGTTGATGTTACCAAGACCAAAATCCCCAAAATGAGGAGATGCCCCAAGTGCTGGACTTACACATTTAAGGAGAGATGTCCTGTTTGTGGCAGTGAGACGATAATCCCTCACCCTAAGCCATTCAACATTTCTCCCAGCTACGCTAAGTCAAAAAGTTTAATATAATACGATAATTATCGTATTATGCTTATAGGCATTATCTTATACATAAGAAAAACAAATTAGGACAATAATCAACAAATTACAGTATTAGACTAAAAAATTAATGATAATAGGCATAAAACTATTATTATATCTCCAAATAAATTAGTCAAAAGTGAAAGAGCTGATCCTTATCAGCTAATACTAACGTACAGAAAGGCTTTTCAAAAATTGCGGCAAAAATGATCTCCTCCCTTATATATAGGAGAGGTAAACTCTGTTTGAACGTTATGCAATGTTTTGCAACAATCTCGGCGACAATAATTTTATAAGGCATATGGTAAAATGCCTCAGCCCCTTGCTGCAATCAACATAGTTGTGGCACGGGGAGGTGTGTATTATGAAGAAAGCATATGCATATATAATGGCGGCCTTGGTCATGGCCGTGCTCGTTGGAGCTAGTGTGCTCCCGGCAATGGCCGGACCTGTCATACACGAATTTCCGAAGCCCTTCGTCAAGGACGGAACTATAGACTATAACTTTGATGGCAATCCTGATGTAGCAATAATACTTGGTAGTAAGGCTGCTCCTGAGGACGTTCTAGGAGCTACACTTATAGCTGCCAAGATGGCTTCAAACCTCTACTATACTAATGCTCTCTGGGTAGATGCAAAGGATGCTGCTGCTAATGGCATAACCCTATACCATGGTAGCTTCTCTGCTGAGGCTTATGGCCACAGATATCAGGCTCTTGACCTAGTTGGTAAATGGCAGGACTCTAGCACCTTCTGGGGTCCTCTGTGGGGAATGAACTTCAACACGAATACTGTTACTGTTAATCCATCCGGTCAAATATACCCGCTCCATGATGGATACGTCTTTGTACCTGCCGATGTGAAGAGCGTTTCAAATCCAACTCAGATAGATTATTCACTCGGAAAGCAGGTAGATCCTACTGACCTCAAGCAGTGGGTGGTCTTCGCAACTAGTGGCGCTACCTATCCACCAGCTTACACAGATAATGAGAAGAATGTATATGCCAAAACATTAAACTTTGATTGCGGTGGAACATTCACTTTCGACTATGATGCTTGGGATACTACTAAGGATTATACGCCGACTAGCGATGTTACAACAAATATATCCTATGATTGGAACCATGCAGGATTTTACTTTATACATCCACTTAACCCAATAGATGTTAAGGTTGGCACCAAGATAGTACTGCCTTGGGCTGGTTACTACTTGGTAGCTAACGATGTAGAAGTTGATGAGCCTAACACCTACAGCGTGGGCTTCACTGTCTACAAGATAGGATCCGATACTCCAATAGATTACTTCCACGTAGAGAATAGCAATGGTGTACCAAAGGATGACGATCCAACTACATTCCAGACCTTCCTCTACAGCGTTATACACAGAGATACTTACATAGGCGCTGATATAAATGGAGATGGAGTAATAAGCGATCAGGAGAGACTAGTACCTTACTTCGGTATAACAGTCAGGGATGTAGATCAGGCCCTTAATGTAGTTACTATGGACTTCTACTCACTGATACTTGCTCCGAACATATATCCTGGGCATGGTACGACTACTGGCACTAGTGACAGATCTTATGACTGGGATAACACAGTATGGTTCTTCGATAACACATATGGATGGCCTCACCCAACTAGTAGTGACTATGCGAGTGCCGCAGATCCAGCTACTGGAAGCCCTAATGTAGACGTGATACTTGAGAAGTCCAACTATCCAGATACAACCGGTCCTAGGGTATTCGCTGGAGGTAACATGAAGCTTACCTTTACTGCAGGTACTGGTATACAGGCCTTCTACGAAGCTAAGGGCTACATAGTAGATGAACAGACTGTCTTCGGTCCATGGACTGAATCCCTTGCTAGCGATGAGGCATTCTTAGGCATAAGCGGATACAACGGCGGCGCAGACTGGTACATGGTAGTGAAGTCTGGTACCCTTGGAGCTACGATATTCACCCAGAACGAGACTGGCTGGTACAATCCACTCAATGAGGATGGTCACTTCACTGCCGGAGGCAAGGACTACTACTTCACGAGCGTTGTTAACAAACAGGTAGTGGCTGGACAGGAGTGTCCTGCTCTTCCGCCAGGAGTATACGGGCAGTACTGTGGTCCTGGCTGTGGACCAACATGGGGAGTATATGAATTCACGCAGGGCAATAAGGTAGAGAAGAGTCTTGAGTGCAACGCATTTGCTAAGCCTGATGTGCTCCAGGGCGAGGTTGCTAATTTCCCAACGGGCTCGACGTGTGGTAAGAACTTGGCACTAAGTACATATGCTGACTACACAACCGCTGATGTAACAACCGCAGTCTATCACTGGCAGCTCAATTGGCTCTATCCGATGAATGCAACTGGAGTATTTGCTGGTATCTACGACAGAGTTGAGGACAGGAACGGTGATGGAGTATTCACTGGAGCAACCGAGCTAGTACCGGTAACAACGCCCGAAGGAAAG
>WALU01000060.1 GCA_015522685.1 Thermoproteota archaeon
CTTCTCCCTTGACACTTCAATCTTTTCGTCGGAAAGCTCCCTCTAGCCAAATCTGGATTATAGTGGGGGTTATCGGCGATATATTAAAGAAAAATTCATGTAGTGGAGATGATATGATATTAGGCTATAAGTAATCGAAGCTATCTCCAAGAGCTTTAGCCCATAATGTTAAGATCTTATCCTCCGTAGTGATGTAGCTCGCTTTGGTAGCTTCCCACACGATTAGCGGTGAAATGAATGCTTTAGCTCTCCCAAAAGTCCACTGGAGGCTTATGATCTGGGGGTATGAGCGGCTTATATGTTCTCCCTCTAAGCCTTCTTCTATGATCCTCTTTGGCTCTCTCCAGCAGATCCTGGTCGGTCATGAGGTCAAGAACTGTGAGAGCCATGACCTTAGCAGCAAAGATTAGAGATCTGTGAGCTAAGGGAGATCCTGATTGAGCTGTGCTCTGCCATGAATGAAAAGAAGTACCCAAGACCCAAGCAGCCGTGTTGAATTCAAGGGCAGGGGCCTTCCAACTCACATCTCCCACATCGGTCGATCCCATCACGTACTCCCCATCTCCCCAAGGATCAGGTATCTCGTCATCAACAAACTTTTCTAGAAGGCTCTCCCATCCCGGCCTCTTAGATTTCTTCAACCTGTTATCCTTTACCTCTCTAGGGATTGTTTTAGCTATTTCTTCCGCGAATTTCTTCTCCTTATTGGTGAGAGGGGGAACTCCAACATCTCTCATATTCTCCACTACCTTCTCAGCTATGGGCCTATTTGGGATAACGTCATACATGGCATCTATCAGCTCAACCTTCAGCTTAGTACCGGTCATAAGCTCAGCCCCCTTGGCCACGTTCAATACTTTTTCGTATACCTTCTCCACCTGATCTACCTTGGGAGCTCTTACATAATACCAACTCCTTGCATAATCAGGTACTATATTTGGCTGCTCTCCTCCCTTCTCGACGATGTAGTGAATCCTAGCCTCCTGAATCACATGTTCTCTGAGGTAATTCACCCCTACATTCATGAGCTCAACTGCGTCTAGGGCGCTCCTCCCCTCCTCAGGAGATGCTGCAGCATGAGATGCAACCCCATAGAAGTGAAATCTGACAGATTTAACGACTAGAGAGCTCATGAGAGATGCGGAATTCATATCAAAGGGGTGGTGAGATATTACGGCATCTACGCTATCGAAGAGGCCGTCCCTGACCATGTACACCTTCCCGCTGAAGTTTTCCTCAGCAGGCGTCCCGAAGAACTTTACCGTTCCCCCTATATTGTGCCTTTGCATGGCTTCTTTAACGGTCAAGGCCGCTGCCAAGCCAGATGTGCCATGTATATTGTGCCCGCATCCATGCCCTGGAGCTCCAGGCTTTAGTGGTTCCTTCCATGGAACTACCTTCTGCGATAGGCCTGGAAGGGCATCATATTCTCCCATTATACCTATTACAGGCTTTCCTCTTCCCCATGTAGCCACAAAGGCTGTTGGCATACCTGCAACTCCCATCTTAACATCAAATCCATTAGCTAGTAACTCATTTGCCAGTAGCTTAGATGATTTGAACTCTCTGAGGCCTAGCTCAGCGTAATTCCATATAGTATCAGATATCTCAATAAATCTATCCTTTCTAGACTCGATCGACTCTAAAACTAAGTCTTTATAATTCGCTCTCATTAAGTAATATTGGAGGTATTACTAAAAAGAACTATCGCAGATTCATGTAACTATGTTCAATTCTATTTTATCACATTTCGAAAATGGGAGGGAAACCTGCTGGATCTAATTAGCATTCAGGGGGATAAGGGAGGATTGAGTTGTTATACAGCTATGAACTGCTCTATTCATTAAAATTGAATTTCCTGAGATCCATCATCATGAAGAAGATCACCGACCTCACCCTCGCTGAGTTATTACTACAACAGCTCTTTGGCCAGTAGCTCACTCCTTTCCTTTATTTTTCTTTACTCTATTCTGTTCCTGCTCCTACGCGAGCTATAAAAAGGGAGGATGTGAAATTCCAGCTCGGGGTTCTCACACTTCTTTTCCTATGATCAGCTCAATACCCTCCTTCTCAGCCCTCCTCCTCAGCTCCTTCGCAATCTTAGCGCCAGCCGTCTCCGCCACCAATATTAGTCTAGCCTTTCTTCCGTAGATCTCCTCCGCCTTTCTAGCCTTCCTGAGCAACTTGTCCATCTCTTCGAGTTCCGCATGGGCCGTTACCTCTCCTACCACCAGTGGATTCTCCAAAAATATGTCTACTTCTTCTCCATCTATTATGGTTGACCTGAGTTCAGAATCCTCAGGTATCTCTCCAAATTTCCTGAAGAGATCTGTTAGAAGAATCCGAATGAACTGCTCGAAGGTCACACCAGCGAACTTACTAAGCTGCGAGAAGCCATACGTGATGGATTCGCTTATCCTAGTCAGCTCCTTCTCGAACCTGTCCTGTCTTATCTTGATCTCCCTTATCTCCGCAAGCATCTTGTTGAAGTCCTCCCTGAGTTTGGTTTGCTCCTCCTTCAGCTTCACCTGCTCTTCCTTCAGGGCTCTTATCTCCTGCCATATCTTAGTCTGCTCTTCTTTTATTGCCTTGATCTCAATCCATATCTTAGTCTGCTCTTCAGCTAACTTGCCCATCTGCTCAGCTAACTTGCCCATCTGAACGGAAACCGATAGTTCGGGCTCTATATACTCAATTAGCTTTCTCGCTAACCTCTTAGCCAACTCAGGATTTCTCTCTAGCTCCTTAGAGAACTCTTCTATCAGAGACATCATCATATGAACTAAAAACAGCTAATTAACCTTTTCTTTGTTAATGGTATTGCGAAACTTTCTCAGGAGAATTATTGATAGCGTAAGGCAATGTAATAACACATTAATATCATCTACAGGGTGCTGGAGGAGAAGCCTGAGCGCCAAGGTTGGAGATACATGCTGGCTCATGTTAAGAGAAGAGGTGTGGAAACATGCCTACGCTGGCATATTCTTTTATACTAATCATACCAATGACCTCTGTGCTTCTAATTAGCGAGGGCATCTAAAGTAGACTTTCCTCCTCTTGCTAGGGAGTCTAGATGAATTCTGAATTTGTTTACATCTCCGAAGGGAGGAAACAGAACTACATTAGCCTCTGAAACGGGTGATGGATCGAAGCCCAATGACCTCAGACCTCTTACCTCCTGCTCTAGATCGTCAGGGTAGATGAAGGTTTCTCGCCTCAGGGGATAGGTATATAAAGTCTTAGGTATCTGGTATCCAGTGAGCTTGTAAGCAGCATAGTCAAGCGTTAAAAAGCCTTCTACCCTGCTCTTAGCAGCCTTTACGCTCCCTTGAATCCAATTTCATACTTGAGGGAGAGGAGGCTATAAGGCTTTTCATCGAGGCCATCAGAAGATCAAAGCCGAAACATGCAGAGATTGAGGAGATCCTCATTCAGGATCACAATGGGCCTGTTATGTCAATAGAAGGTTACTATAGAATCCTTAGTTTGGAACAATTGACCAAAATTGTTGACTCTGGAATGAGCCTGCTAAATATAATGAAGAAATCTCTGAAATCCTCAATCTCCTATAACCTCGTTTATCGAGTATTCGAGCTTCTTTGAAATCCCCTCTTTCATGCTAATTATCTCCTGTCCTACTCTGATTCCTCCCTCCAGATTTCTCTTGGATGAGGCCCTCTTGGGCTAGCTCTTCCAAGTTGCGCTCTAGAACCTCACTGTCCTGTCCTAGATAATGAGACTCAAACCGAAAGTTCATTCCGCAGAGATTCTCTACTCTTTGATAGCAAAAGATGAATTTTTGCATATATAACCTAGTCATCGGCTGGTCGAGCAGCAGAAGCAGAATCTTTATCCTATTTAGCCCAAGACTCTCTTGCTTAGACATCTTCACATGGAGATATAAGGCAAGGAAAGGATGGATCTATAAACCCTCTTCTAGTTTAGGCTTTAACTAAGGCTTAGTTCAAGGCTGGAGAGTGAAATAATCTTTAGGTATGCTTCAGTGGATCAACCAGCTTTATTGTATCCCTTCATATAATCTCCTCTAACGAGAGCATTTCTTTTCACGCGTGGCACCCACTTCTGGTTTAACACGAGCACATGATCGTGCGAGTTTCATGTATCACAGTAGGATTTACAGCCACAATGTTCTCAGGTGAGAGGTCGAGCACAGTAAGTTCACATATATATCATGTTTACCATAGGAAACAAAAATATATATATCATGTTTACCATAGGAAACAAAATGTCGGCAAGGGGAAGACTATCACTAGTGCTAGAGGAGTGGAGGAGATACGGTCCACCACCAGCCAAGCCCAGGGAGATGGATGTGGGGAGCCTGATGAGGCTGCCACATATAATCGACATAATAGGAGTCAGAAGAGCGGGCAAAACTTACCTCATGTTCCACATGGCTAGGAAGCTCATCTCCAAGGGCGAGAAGGTTTTATACGTGAACTTAGAGGACAGGAGGCTCTTACCGATCAACTGGGATCTTATGAATGAATTGGAGAAGGAGGCCATTTCTCGGGCTCGCAATGGTAAGAGGATCTTCCTAATGGTGGATGAGGCCCAAGAGTTCCCAGAGTGGGGGAGGTGGGCTAGGGGGCTTTACGACAGGCTGGGTCGAAGTCTGAAGCTCATGGTATCAGGATCGACCTCTAGGCTCCTCCAGCCAGAGATCTCCTCTCTGATCAGTGGGAGGCATGTAACGGTGAAGCTGCTACCCCTGAGTTTCAGAGAGTTCCTCTCCTTCAGGGGAGTGAAACCGCCGGAGGTAATGCTTCCCGAGGATGAGCTGGCGCTGCTCAGGGAGTTCGATGAATACATGTCATATGGGGGATTTCCCGAGGTTGCATTACTGAAGGAGGGCAGGGACTTGATTCTCCGCTCTTATTACGAGGACATACTTTACAGGGATCTCATTGATAGGTTCAAGATAAGGGAAAGCATCGTGATGGAGAACTTCCTGAAATACCTTCTAACAAACGTGGGGAGGCCCTTCTCAATAAGGAGAGCGCGAGACTACCTCTCCTCCTTCGGGATAAGAACGTCCACTAGGACGATACTGAGGTATATCTCGATGTTGGAGGAGATATTCCTATTCTTCTTCCTCACCATCAAATCTAGGGGTGTGAGGGACGTCCTAAAGTATCCTAGGAAGGCTTATGCTGTGGATGTGGGCCTGAGCAGGGTCGTATCTCACGAGGAGGATAAGGGATTCAAGCTGGAGAACTTGGTCTTCTTGGAGATGAAGAGGTGGGAATTCGGTGATCCTAAACTCTCAATATATTACTGGAGGAATAGGAGGGGCGAGGAGGTGGACTTCATAGTCATCAGAGGGGATAGATGCGAGGAGGCCGTCCAAGTAACGTGGGATCTCTCCATCGAGAACAGGAAAAGAGAGTTAGAGCCACTAATCAAGTGCTGCAGGGAAATGGGATGTAAGCGGGCCACGATAGTGACCTACGACCAAGAGGACGTGATAAAGGTAGGAGGAGTGAGTGTGAAGGTCATTCCCGCCTATAAGTGGATGATGTGATGAAGGGAAGATCCTTCCCAATGGATGCATCTAGCCCCTGAAACGAATTCGGACGAAAGTACAGGTAATTAGCAGCTCTCATCAGGCTACTGAATGAGAGAATGCTCAGGAAACCTCGTTGAACTTTCCTCAGCAAAATGCCTTCTACAGGATGGTTCGGATTATCCTAGAGTAGAGAACGATGAAACCCAGAGGAGTCCCACTAGACCAGCCTGATTCGGGCTCTCAGTAATTATAACTCCCACCTAGCCACCTTCTCATTATGCATCAAGATATTGAGAAGTAATACTTCTCAATCTTTTTATATTAATGAGAAATCAATGTTCTCAATGTATGAGTTGATCGAGTCCCTGAACCCTTGGTGGACAGGGGAGGAAGACCAAACGATCGTCAGCTGGAAGGCCTTGCGGTACAGGGTGAGGCCCAGGTGGCTATCAAAGCTTTCATTGAGCCCATTTTCCCTTAACTTCATCGTCGGCCCTAGGCTGGTGGGGAAAACGACAGGGATAAAGCTCCTGATAGATGAACTATCCAAAAGGAACCCGTTCTCCGTGCTCTACCTGAATTGCGAAATATTCTCATCCTTCAAGGATCTGCTGCAGGCTCTCAAATGGTACCTCGGCTTCAAGGAGAGGAAGGGAATCAAGAGAACCTACATCTTCCTTGATGAGGTTACCTCACTAGATGGTTGGTGGAGAGCCATCAAGGCTCTGGTGGATTCTGGAGCCCTGAGGGACGTTGTTACGGTGACTGGTTCCTCCTCCATAAAGGTCAGGAGGGACGTGGATCTCTTTCCCGGGAGGAGGGGCGAAGGCGTCATACTGGAGCTAACGCCCCTTACATTCTCCGAGTTCACCAGGCTTAAGGGAGTTGAGACGGATTCCCAGGCTGAGAGGGCCTTCCAAGAGTACATGAGGATCGGAGGATTTCTCTCTAGGATAAATGGAATGCCAGAGACGGAGCTATTGAGAGGGTACGTGAACGAGATGGTCAGGTTCGGGAAGAGCTTGGAGATAGTCAGGGAGGTGCTGGCCTCCCTCTTCAGGAAGGCCCCTTCAGCGGTAAGCTACAGGGCCCTGGCTGCTGGCACCTCCGGCTATTCCTACAAGGTCGTGCAGTCTTACATCGAATTTTTCAAGGACCTTTACCTCCTGGGCGTCGCTTATCTGAAGGAAAACGGGATCAGATACAGAAAGGAGAAGAAGATTTTTGTGAGGGATCCGGCCTTGGCATGGGTTTTCAGCAGCTGGTCAGGTCAACGCTTCTTGGAGCCAGCTCTGTACGAGTGGGTCGTGCAGGAACACGTTTACAGGAAATATGGACAGGTTTACTACCACAGGGATGGGTATGAGGTTGATGTGGTAGCTGATGGGCTGAAGGTGGAGGTGAAGGCGGGAAAGCCGCACAGACGCTATCCTAAAGGGATTAAGGTGCTGGATGAAGAGGGAATTTGGAGGTTCCTCCTTGAGCTGAGAGGAGGTATTTGGATCTAGATGCGCTGATTAAATGGAGGGAGGTGCTATTGGAGAAAAATTAGGATCCTCTTAGCATCTTTGGCGACTGAGAAATATCCTACTTGGATGTTAGGAAGCTCTCTCTAAGGAGCCAGCGGTCTCCTTCTGATGAC
>WALU01000061.1 GCA_015522685.1 Thermoproteota archaeon
ATGTTAATCTCACTAGAATACTGACTAGGTTGAAGGAGTGGGGAATGGATCCTAAAATTGCTAAAGAAATGCTTTTAGTAGTTATTTCAGAATTGGGCGGTAGATTATCCTCATCTCCTGCTCTATCTGATGTTGTAAAGAGAGATGGAATAAGAGACAAGAGGAGGGGCTATCTCTACTACCTAAGCTTAAGAAAAGGGTGAGGTGAAGCTAATGGATTATGGAAACTATGCTTTAAGGAGAAATCCCTTTCCTCATCATGGGTCCTTTCCTCTAGGCGATGAAAATGAAGAGATATATGCTCTCCTCCTGATTGGAAGGGAAAAACTTAAGGAAAAGTTAGACTCCAAGCTGAGAAATCTTAGGGAAGGGGAATCTTCCTCGCTAGTTCTTATACTTGGAGACTATGGCTCAGGGAAAACTCATTGCCTAAAGTATCTAGAATATAGATCTAGGCAGAAGTATTCGAATATAATCCCCTTATACATAAAGACAATCCCTGGTATAGGGATTAGGTATCTCCTCCAGGCTGTCATAAAATCGGTAGAATACGCTCTGGGAAGAGAGTACCTCATAGATCTAGCTAGAAGTTATCTATCTTCCGAGCAGAAAATAAAATGCTCTCCTGATATAAGAAACTTCTTGAATGCCATTGCTACAGGTAAAGCTTTAGTCGCTCTTCGATGGCTGATGGGATATAAACTGAACTATGAGGAGAGGAAGGAGTTGGAGATCATTGCTGATATGGATGAAGCTTTAGCTAGAGAATCTCTTTCAGTTTTATTCAAACTCCTATGGAGGATAAATGGTATAAAACTACTCTTATTAGTCGATGAGGCGGAGGAGATCCTCAAATACGATAAGGGGCAAATATACAACTTCTATGCAGGTCTTAGAGATCTCATAGATAACGTATCTGACGGCATGATGATGATCTTGGCCGCAACTCCAGCAATAGTTTATGAGGAGGAGAAAGGTATTGCAGTCGTGAACCCGGCTTTAATGAGTAGGATCTCCAACAATAACATAATAGAACTCTCGCCTATGGATAGAGATAATACGATTAAGCTCATCCTGTCGTACTTGAAGGCCTTCAGAGTGCGTAAGACTAAACGCTTTGCTGGATCGTATCCCTTCGAGAGCAATTCCTTAAAGTTAATCGCGAAACTAAGCGAGGGTGCACCTAGAAAAGCTCTAATACTATCTGGGCTCCTGCTCAGGGAGGGAATTGCCCATAGAAAATCTGTCATAGATGAGGATTTCGCTAGGAAGATCATGAACATAAGGAGAGAAGTTATAGAGGAGATCCTAATGAGGCCCCCTGTAGCAGTTCCTCAACCTACGAGACCTACGAAGTCGCCAGAGAAGAGGAGAAGAGAAGCTATCGAATTGAAAGTAATTAAAATTCTTGAGAATTGTGGAGGAAGTGAAACTAGGTATAAGTTATACTTAAAGGCAGGTAAGAGTTTGAAAAAGGATGAGTTCTATAAAATACTGGAAAGTTTAGCTGAAAATGGTAAAATTAAGCTGATTAGGAGATCTAGAGGATATAGAATAAATCTGGTGGTTTAATGAGGAAAGTACTCTTGATAGATACGCCTGGAATAGGATTAAGATTGTCCGGTGAGAGGGTATCCTTTCTAAAAGGAGGCAGAGTTGAGGAAATGCCACTTAGGGAATTGGAAGAGGTTAGGATATCTAGAGGAGTATCCCTCACATCTGATATCCTTCTATCTCTAGCTAACTATGGAATTCTCGTCACATTTGTCGATGAAAGGGGATACCCTAGGGGCATTCTCATTGTACCAACATCTGGTGGCACTGTAAAAACTAGGCGAGAGCAGATAAGGTCGTATGACGATGGTAGAAGTGTCACACTGGCCAAGAGTTTCATTAAAAGTGCTACCCTCTTCCGCTCTTGGCTTCTTAAAAGGCTAGCAAGGCACAGACCAGATGTATCAGAGACAATGAAGGAGACTGCAAACTTGATAGAGGACATATATACTAAGATAGAAAAGCTAAGTGGAGATAAGATAGATGACTTGAGGCAAAAACTTCTCAATTTAGAAGGACGAGCTTCGTCCATGTACTTTAGTGCATTATCCAATGTGATCCCTTCTGAGCTGTTCTCAGGAACTAGGACAAGGAGGCCTCCGAGAGATCCCTTCAATGCAGCTATTAGCTATGCAAACTCTATGGTATACTCTGAAACTCTGAAATGCATAATTTTCTCAGGATTAGATCCCTTTGCCGGCTTCTTACATGTAGATAGACCAGGGAGATTTTCAATAGCCCTAGATCTTGCAGAAGAATTTATAATATATGCGTCCCATAGGACCGTAATCAACTTATTCTCGAGGCATTCATTAAGCCCTGAACATTTCTGTGGATCCTCTGAACAAGGAATTTATCTAAATTATGAGGGCAAAAGAAAGGTATCTAAAGCCATAACCTCTGCTTTATTGAAAGCAGTTCCTTATGAGAACAAAACATGGAGAGTTAGAGATCTAATCCTCCTGAGAACTCGTAAAATGGTTTCTTTCATTAGAGGAGAATCTGAGACTTACCCCACACTGGTGCCTTGGGAATGATGACACTAGTTGTCTATGATATAAGTGACGATAAGTTGAGAGCAGCTACTGAGAGGAAATGTAGGGATTATGGCCTTAAGCATATACAGAGAAGTGTCTTCATAGGCTTTCTCTCAAGAGGCGATAGATTGGCTCTATACCAAGAGCTTTCAGAAATTATAACGGAGGGGGCAGTGAGAGTATATGTCATGAACAAAAGGCTTTACGAAATGAGAATGTGTATAGGTAAAGTAGGGGGATTTGATGATGATCCTGACTATGGGGGGGATTTATATGTACAGGTTTAGCATATCTGCTTCGGATTTAAGGAACTGGTACTTCTGTCCTCGTTTGATATACTGGAGGAAAGTATTCAAAACTCCTTGGGTTTCAGGAAAAGTTGTTAAAATAGGTAGGAAAGGTGAGAACCTGAGTTGGTTGCCAAGAATGGCTAGATTCCGATCTTGCGATGTGAAGAGGAATATATGCCTAAGATCTGAGAGATATAGACTAGTAGGCTGCTTAGATGCGCTTATAGTATGTGACCGAGAGATATATCCATTGGAGCTGAAGAGAGGGAAGTATACAGGAGGGCATGATATTCAGCTAGGAGCTTATGCTTTGATTGTAGAGGAAGCTTTCCAGACGGAAGTTAGAGTGGGTTTCCTATACTATCCAAGAAAAGCATTAGAGGAAGTTTTAATAGATCAGAAGCTAAGAAAGAGAGTCATCTGGACGATAGGCAAGGTAAGGGAAATATTAATCAGCGGGAAAATGCCACAGCCAGCTAAGGAAAAGTGGAAATGTTTGGTATGCGACCATTTCTCCTATTGTAGGGGAGTATAACTGAACATTCTAACTCAGTCAATTTGTGAGAACTACTTTTAGATCTTCTTTTGCGCGTGATGCAGTACACCGCTAGAGCTCTCAATCTTCGCTCTTCTAGAGCCCTTATTGCTTCCCGAAGCAGGTAGAAGATTATCTGAGAAAATGGGAGGCTGCTGGATGACTCTCAATCTTCGCTCTTCTAGAGCCCTTATTGCTTCGAGGAAGCTCATCAGGGAGAGGCTGGAATCAGGGAGGAGAAGGGCCTCTCAATCTTCGCTCTTCTAGAGCCCTTATTGCTTCGAGAAGTGATTGTAGGAGCTGAAGGCAGGTACTGATCGATTATGACGTCTCTCAATCTTCGCTCTTCTAGAGCCCTTATTGC
>WALU01000062.1 GCA_015522685.1 Thermoproteota archaeon
GAGGATTTACAACTCCCTCCGTCCAAGTTTCTCTTAGAGAAAAACTCTTAAGTTTTTCTAATGTTATTGAAATAGGAAAAAAGAAGAAAGAAAAAGGAGGAGACCTCCTACTCTATAGGAGTAGGAGGCGGAGAAGGCGGTATGCCGGGACCACTCATCCTTTTTATCACCCTAGAGTATCTGGGCGATATTTGATACATGAGGAAAATCCACAAAGCTCTGATTGAAAAATTGAGAAATTAGAAGCAATATCCAGAGTTTCAAGACTGCGAAATAAGGTAGAACTTGAAGAGATATTTTCTCTTAGCCTCTAATATAAGAACCCGCCAAACCCGATTTAGCAATCAGCATACCTTAAACTGAGGGAATCAGCTATTCTATCGAGAATAGACTGGAGATATTCCTTTAATTTCCTAACCTCATACTTATCATAGTTTGGCAGATAATACCTGACGGAACTTGGCCCCCTCCCTCTCCTTCCTATATCGAAGAAAGTTAGGATCCCTGAGTTACTCATGGCCAGTAGATCATGCTTTTTTCTCTTCAAGAGCCTGTTTCCGGCGTTCTTATACTTAAGCGATAGGATAGTCACTAGTTCAGGCAGGGTGAGGCCTCTATATTTGTAGCGGCTCATTATCTTCTTGAGCAGGCTGGAGGAGCACTCTCCTTTCTCCTCGCATTGAGATTCCTGAAGGGCAACCTCTAGATCCATAATCATATAATCGCAGAGGAAGTTGGCTGCCAAGGCTAGAAATTTCTTATCCGTCCTTCCCATGGTATCCAAGCAATCCTTTATGATAAACAGGCGGAGAATGTCTAACCTGAAGTCATCTAATGGCAGTAGGGGGACTGGCTCAGGCGGCTTGGCACCAAGCTGACTCACCACCTTGAGGAATAAAGTAAGCTCACCATCACTGCGGAAGGGAAACCAGAAGCCCTTCCAGTAGGATAGAAACCTATCGTTCAAATCCAACAAATCGAGTAAAGTACTGTACACTCTGTCGAATCTTCCTCCTAGGAGCATCCAGAGGTTTCTCACGACCTTGGGGTTCAGATAGACCATGCCCATCCAAGCTCCCCACGAATCCCTCACCCCCTTCAAATGTACATCTTCATTCTCCAAGAATATCTTAAGGCCAATGGCTTGCTCCAAAGCGGCCCTTACATATTTTCTTTTCTTCCTCCTAGCCTGATGAACGTTCCTTCTTCTCCCCCTCCCCTTCACATAATAGAAGGATATGGATAGAACACCATCAGTCGATATGTACGCTGGATCTGGTGTCTCCACAAGTTTGAATCTAGGAAAATTTCGGTTTTTCAGGGGAGAGAGGATGAGCTTCGCATCATGATCTTTGATCAGTTTCTGGTTTATAACTCCAAAGCGGGAGGAGGAGTCGGCAGTTAGGAGTACCTCGGTAAGAAATTTAGAGGCCAGAGATAGCCTCTTTATCCTTTTATCCATGTTATGCCTTATCACTTCACTGAAAGCTCTAGCTAATCTCCTCCATTGATCAATCAGATCTCTCACTTCCATTCCTTTCGATGGGAGAGCCGACGTGAAGACTCGATAAACAGATAGGCCGAAGCCATAGGACTTGATCTCAAGGTAGAATGGCCTTGTGAAGTGAAGAGATCCTCTCGAAACAGCTTCGCTCACAACTTTCATCTCATCTGGTCCTAAGCCCCTCCTTACAATGGAAGCTTGGAAATAGGGACATATCTCATCCTTCAGCCTAATCTCCCTGAATAGAGGCCCTAGCTTTTGGGAGCAGATACCTGCTATCTTCCCGGTTAGCACATCTTTCCGACCGGTGATCCACTTAGAGAAGTAAGGATTCAAGTAAGCCCTTGAGAGGGATAATACGGCTCCAGTTAGGGTCATCGGAATCACTTGGACACTTGAAGATAGGGAGCTAGTTGCCTAAGATCTTACCGCCGAGGGAGCAGGAGACAATCTCTCAACTTTCTTCTCATCTTGCCTTCTATAGAAGATGACCCCGAAGCCCTTTGATCTCATTCCTCCAACATTAACCAACTCACCTAGCCTGAGCAATGCATCAACTTTTTTGAGATAAATGGTATTATAATATGAATCATTGGCTGAGAAGTTAGCCCATCCCTTGAAACCTACGACGAATTTCCCCCCGTCACTTATCTTAACCGTTCTCAAATTTAGGCCAGATACCATTATTGCCCAGGACTCTAGCCACCTGTGGAACTCTTCCCTCTCCTCTTCTTCCTCCATTGGACCAAGGAACTTGTTCCATATTCTGTGGAGCCCTATTATCATTCTACTGGGGATCGGCATGGGTATGAAGACGCCTCCTCTCACAATGCTCCTTGGCCTGAAGAAGGTGGGCGTGATAAACCTCACTGAGAATTTCTTGATGGGATAGCTGGATAAAGTCAAGTTCTTGGCAGATATGTCCTCTACCTCAACTCTAAGCACCTCGAATGTTCCCCTCTTGGTCTCCAGATAACCTTCAATGATGCTCTTCAATAGGGTGCTGGATATCTCCTCGGTGAAGGCCGTTACATCAAGCTCTAGTGTACCTCCCGATCCCACCTTCATGGATCTTACAGCGAAATCTGTTTGAAGTTTACCTGATCTTCTGACCAAGATTAGATCAGGATTTTCCTTCTCCAGCAGATCCATGATGATAGAATAAGATGCAAAGCCCTTAAATCCTCTAATCTCAAATTCATTTGAGGGAGATAGGGTTAGCTTAAACCTCTGCATTGCTCTATTGATATAGTTTTAATTAAAAATGAAACTTCTAGAAGTTTCATTCTGCGGGCTAGTAATGAAAGCTTGGTCAACCTACAGGTAAAATGAAGATTATGCTTGGACCTGTTCATTTTCGTACCATCATGCTTATAGCCAGAAATTTCAAATTCTCTCATATATGTAGAAATAATGGGAGATTCTTTTAAATTTTCAATGAGTAAAAGATCGTAGGTGTTGGTTTGAGTGGAGAGAGCACCCTATATGATTGGGCCTTCAGGGCAGGCAAGACCATGTATGAATGTCTCTCCTCGAAGGCCCCCGGTAGGGAGGAATCGGTGAGGAATCAGCTTCGGAATTTTATTTTATCCCTAAGATCTGAGCTAACTCCTGAGAGGTTCAGGAGATCTCTAGTTAATCAAATAGTCTCCGTGATGACGGAATGTAGCGGGAACCTCTCCTTGCCTAGGGTGGTAAAGGAGGAGAGACCTTGGACCGTGAATGAGTTCTACAGGTATAGCACAGCTATACTTTCTGGCCTCTATGAGGCCGTATTTTCCAAGCCGGTGGAGGGTGGTAAGAATGCCTAGGAGAGCTTTCTTAACTCTTGTCTTGGGCGTCAGTGGCAACGTGAACGCTGATGCCGGTATAGGAACGAGAATTCCCTTAAAGAAGGTGGTCTCTTGGAATAAAGAGGTAAGGGCCTTCGTTTCACCTCGCTGCATAAGGAGAGGGGTAAGAAAGAGGTTAGCTGAGAAGGGTTTCCAGATAGATCCTCAGCTGGAGAAAGGAGGGCAGTTGGGTGACGTGGGTGACCCAGTAAAGTATGTAGATGATGATCTCTTTGGATATCTTAGCACTCAGAAGGGTAAAGGAGAGCTGCAATCTTCTAGGAGTGGACCTGTGAAGGTATCTCCACTAATAGCTCTACATCATACGGAGATAAGCGTGGAGTTCGCTGGAAGGTTTCCAAGGAAGGATATAAGCTTGGAAGCCAAAGATGCTAACCCAGTTCCCTTTGAGATAGAGACAGCGCAGTGGCTAGGAAGCATGCATGTCATAATATCTGAGGATGTAGGGAAGTTCCAAGGCAATGAGCTCACTAAAGATGTTCTCGGCAAGATAGAGAAGAAGTATAAGTCAGTTAGCCAAGTTTCGGAGGAAGTTTTCACACTAAGCAAAGAGGAGAGGATGAGCAGGATAAAATCCCTCATGGAAGTATTAATCAGAGAGGGATGGAGTTTCCCAAGAGGATCTGAAGCTGTGAGTCAGCCTGAGTATCACTATGCCCTTCTCCTGCTCAGTGATAGCTTCATCCCATCTGGAAATGTCCTCAAAATGTCAGATGATCTGACATTGAATGTTGATAATGTGATAAAAGCTACGAGCCTCTACAGTTGGGATAAAGGATACATAGTAGATTACAGGGAGGGCAAGATAATCAAGCTTTCCAAGAAAGAGAGCGGTAAAATAGAGGAGAAGACAGTTAACATGACCTCGGAGGCGTTGGATGGAGTTGTTGAAGCTGTGGCCAGCTACCTGCTATGAATCAGATTCGATGAAAGCTCTGACTATAACACTAACATTCGAGACTGCCCAGTTTAGGAAGCAGCTGGTGAAGCTCTATAGGGACACCTACCTCATCCCTCCACCATCCGCAGTGCTTGGAATGGTTGGAGCTATGCTTGGAATCAAGAGGTATAACCTGAGGGACTTCGCTTGTGAGAAGGGGATAATGACTGGGGCTATGCTCCTCAGCTACGAAGGGACTATCAGCGAGGTGGAAACTCTGATTAAAATGAAGAACTGGAGAAAGCTCATAAGAACTCCTAAGAGGAGTGTAATGCTGTACAAGCCAACCTATAAGATTGCCATAGCATCTCCAGTAACCGAGCTGATTGAAGAAGTAATTGATAGGGCTAAGAGATTGAGCTTCGAGTATGAGGTATATGGCGGTAACGACTATCATTTCCTAACGGACTTAGGAGCTGTTAGAAAAGCAAGTTACTCTGATAAGATGGAGGAAGCATATGGATACTGCAGACTGGGAGATCTCCAGACGATTCAAGGGAATAAAGGAAGAGCAGTGATCCAGCTGGATTCGATGAATGATGGAAAGATCAGTAAGTATGCCTTTGGATTCGGGGTCCCTCTAAAGGTTAGAGAACCCAAACCAGGAGTTGATGATGAAGAGCACAGGATATTCATTCATAAATCTTGGGAGTTCTTGAGGTGATGTAATGAGAATGGGGAAACAATTGAATGAGAGGGAAGAGATCAGAAAAGTCATTTCGGATTTAATGGTGTTGAAAATGGATCCCGCTGAAC
>WALU01000063.1 GCA_015522685.1 Thermoproteota archaeon
CCATCATATAATAATAAAAAATAGATCCATAATGGGCATTATTCTTCTTTTATAACCTCAATTTTTTATGCTATATCATCGATTTATCTCTTCAATTCCCTTATATGTACTAAAATTCTCCAAGTATGCTTATATTTTATGGTATGGATGAACAATGGGTGATATAATGTCTAAGGTAAAGGTAGCTCTTGCAGGTATAGGTAATGTTGCCTCCGCCTTGGTTCAAGGCGTGTTTAAATATAGAAGTGCTTCTGATGGTAATAACGTACCTGGAATAATGCACGTGAGATTTGGGCCCTACCATATATCTGACATAGAATTCGTTGCAGCCTTTGACATAGACGAGAGGAAAATAGGTAAGGATCTCTCAGAAGCAATATTCTCCAAACCTAATGTCCTAGAGAAATTCGTTGATGTACCTAAGCTCGGAGTAGATGTTATTAAGGGACCAGTTCTTGACGGAGCAGCGCCTCATATGAAGAACTTCTCTTACGGAGAAGGGTTCCTTGTGGACGATTCAAGGCCTAGCGTGAATGCGGTAGATATTCTCAAGGAAACAGGGGCCGATGTTTTGATAAATATGATACCAGTAGGGAGCCATGAGGCCAGCAGAGCATATGCAAAAGCTGCACTTGAAGCAGGAGTTGGCTTCATCAATGGAATGCCTGAGTTCATCGTAAGCGATCCCGTGTGGGGAGAAAAGTTCAGGGAAAGGGGTATCTCTGCTGCTGGCGATGATTTCAAGAGTCAACTTGGGGCAACAATAGTCCACAGGACATTAGCAAGGCTTGCTGTGGAGAGAGGGCTGAGGATTCTTAATACGTACCAACTGAACATAGGAGGGAATATGGACTTTCTCAATATGATAGAGGAGTCAAGGCTAAAGACAAAGAGGATAAGTAAGACGGAAGCAGTTACCAGCATGATCCCCTATAAAGTGGGGGCTAGGGTGGGACCTAGCGACTATGTCCTATTTTTAGGTGACAGAAAGGTTATGTATATGTTCATGGAGGCCGAGCAGTTTGGAGGATTCAAGACATACATAGACGTGAAGCTCAGTGTCATGGATTCCCCCAATGCTGCTGGAGTCGCAATAGATGTTATAAGGGCAGTTAAGCTGGCAATGGACAGGGGAATTGCTGGTCCTCTGGAGGGCGTTAGCTCATACTTCTTCAAGCATCCACCTAAACAAGTTCCAGACTATATTGCCAGGGAACTAGTTGAGGCTTTCATAAGGGGTGAGGAAATAAAAGCAGAGGAGGCTCTTAAGATCAAAACTTAAAAAATAGAGTCTCTTATCTCATCTAATTTATCTCTGATATCCTCTAATGAGAAGAAAGCTCTTGCATAGATAGACTTTCCTTCTCCCCTCATGTACATCCAAGAGTCTATTTTAGGATCTATAAGGATCTTCTCCTCATCTAGCTCAGCTTCTATCCTTCTATCCTTATACCTTTTTATCAGGAAACCTCTTTTCCTGAGAAGATCTACTATATGTTCTATATCCATAATACCACCTTTTAGCTGCGCCGCACTTCTAAAATATTACATTAATTAAAGATTAAGCTTATTGATGCTTCCTTCGAGAGACAAATCATCTGTAGGGCGAAGCTTCTTAACAAACCAAGATATAGCAAGAGAAACTGCAATAAGAGAGGCTATAAGCTGAAATATTACAAGAAAGGCAAGTACCTCAAGATTATTCTTGTAATAAGAGAACATAAGCCTACAATGGATTGATCTACCTCGCATCAGGACGAATCTTATGTTATCACAGGGGGCATCTAATATCCTATCACCAGAAGAGAATGTACTCAAATTCCCTTCAATACTTAAGAGTCCTAATGAAGTTCTATTTTTATTAAATAATCTCATATGCACCTCAAAGGGGCTTGATGATGTACAAGATATATTATAATGAAATCTAAGACATGCAGATGGAATTGGGAGAGTGATAATAGGACTATCCTTTGATAAATAGACTACCTTATTATAAAAAGCCCTCTTTAATGCGTAATACATAGCACTAACTCCTAATACAAAAGAAAGAAGGAAGAATAAGACGCCATAAAGAGCTAACTTTTTTAGATTCATTGTGGATACCAGCACTTCACAAAGTGGTTTGGCGAGATCTCAACTTCCGGGGGCTCTCTCTCGCACTTCTCTGTAGCTATAGGACATCTCGGCCTAAATCTACATCCTTTTGGAGGATTAATGAGGCTAGGAGGCTCACCTGGCGGTACTTCCCTAAGTTTAAACCTATTTTTAGGATCTGGGTTCGGTATGGCCTCAAAGAGAGCTTGTGTATATGGATGAGATGGATGATTCAATATTTCCTGTGTGCTAGCCCTCTCGACAACATGACCGGCATACATTATGAATATCTTCTCTGAAAAATACCTCGTTGTCGATAAATCGTGGGTTATATATACTGTAGACATCTTATATTTTTCCTGTATTCTCCTAAATATATTTAAAACATCTACTCTAACTGATGCATCTAGCATAGAAACAGGTTCGTCTGCTATTACCAGCTTAGGTTCGAGAATTATTGCTCTTGCTATAGCAATTCTCTGCAATTGGCCGCCACTGAGCATATGTGGATATTTAAAGGTAAATTCTTCCGGCGGCAATTGGACCTCTTCGAGGATCTTATGAACAATCTCCCTTCTTTCTTCCTTGTCTCCTATCTTATTGACTATAAGAGGTTCCTCTAATATTCTATAAATTGTAAAATGAGGAGGCATTGCCCCAAATGGGTCCTGTTGGACAAGCCCTGTTTCCCTTCTATACCATTTCAATTTCTTAGGAGCTAAGTTAGTGATATCCTTCCCATCAAAAATAAGCTTCCCACCAGTCGGCCGATAAAGTCTCAGGATAGTTTTTCCTAATGTGGTTTTCCCGCTACCCGATTCTCCTACTAGCGATACTGCTTCTCCTTTATCTAAGTCAAAGGATATTTCATCTACCGCTCTTACATAGTAAGTCTTGCCCCCAAAAATCCCTTTCTTTATGGGGAAGTATTTCTTTAGATCCTTAACCTCTAATAGTATCATCTTAATCATCACCTATATAGCCAACACTTTACGGGGTGATCCTCATCTCCAAAGAATGGTGGTTCCTTCCTACTGCATATTTCCATAGCATACTCGCATCTCGGATGAAATCTACATCCATTAGGAGGATTAATTAGGTTCGGTGGAGAACCCGGTATCGATTCAAGTTCTTTGTCTCCTCTCAAAGTAGGAACGCTCTTCATTAACTTCTGAGTATATGGATGCTTCGGATTACTATAAAATTCCTCTGCACTAGCTATTTCTACTATCTGGCCTGCATACATGGTAGCGACCCTATCTGCTAGCTCGCTAGCTAAAGCTATGTCATGAGTAATTATTATGTATGTAAGCGATTTTTCCTTTTTTAATATTTTTAACATATTCATAATATTAGCTTGGGTTATTACATCTAAAGCTGATGTTGGCTCATCTAAGATGACTATATCTGGATTCGTGATTAAAGCCATGGCTATAACAACTCTCTGTCTCATTCCACCACTAAGTTCGAAAGGATACCTATCAGCGAATGTTTCATCTATCCCCACCTGCTTTAAGGAATTCCTAGCTTTCTTCGAAGCCTCATTCTTATCCATTCTCATATGTAGAATTAGAGGCTCAGCTATCTGATCTCCTACCTTAATGACTGGATTTAATGAGTTGAGGGCCCCTTGGAAGACCATAGAGATTTTTCTCCATCGGACCTGTTTCCTAAATTCTTCCTTACTGAGCTTCATTATATCTGTACCATTAAGGAATATCTTGCCATCATAGGCATAAACATTCCTGGGTAGCAGCCTTATTATGGCTCTAGATAGAGAGCTCTTCCCGCTTCCAGACTCTCCAACTATCGCTAATGTTTCTCCTCTCTTTAATTTGAAAGAAACTCTATCAACAGCTTTTACTGTCCCTCTTCTTGTTCTGTAATATAACCTGACATCTTCTGCCGATAGAATGCTTTCATTAGGCATGATTCACATCTCCCTCAGTCTAGGATTAACTATTCTATCCAAAGCTAAGCCTATCAAAGCAAACGATATGGCTGTGAGCACTAGCATTATAGATGGCATGAGAACCCAGTGGTAGTATCCCTTATAGAGAGCCCCTCCTGAGAACGCTTCCTCAACGATTCTTCCCCAGCTAACGACATTGGGGTCACTAAGGCCTAGAAAAGATAAAGCTGCCTCCAAGAAGACATAGCTAGGAATGGACAGTACGAGAGTAGGGACAATGGGTGGGAGAAGTCTAGGCACTATATAAAGGAGGATTATTCTCATATTTCCAGCACCATATGCAAGAGCAGCCTCCACATAGGGATAGCTCTTGATCTGCATGGTCCATACTCTATAAGTTTTCACAGAGGTTCCAAAAATGCTCAATAATATTACCATTAGAAGAAGTTTCCATAAACTCATTCCATAAAGTAAGGAGATCATTATTAAGATGGGAAGGAAGGGAAGTATCATATAAACTTCTGTTAATCTTTGTATTATTGAATCAACCCTTCCTCCATAATAACCACTTATAGCAGCTATAATTAACTGAACAAACGATATAATTAGAGAAGCTGTAATTCCAAAGGCTAGCGCTATGGGCGCTCCCCAAATCAGGCCTAAATCCAAGGGCCTCCTTTGGTCATCTGTTCCAGCAATGCCATATACCTTTCCATAAATCACAGTTTCATAGCTAACTTTATCACCCTCATTCCTAAGAGTGAATTTCAATCTTGCTGAGTATCTTCCCTTTTCTGTCTCTAGCTTTCCATTATATGAGATAAACAAAGCTCTGTTAAGCGAAATGACGAAATTAGGTTTCTTTCCAATTTTCTTTATCACATGCTCGGCTAGATCGCCTTCTAGCCTTACGTTATTTGTCAGATATATCCTATTAGTTCCATTTCTTAATGTATATTTTCCCAAATAGAGTGTATCTCCTGAGGGTTTCGTCCAATAAACCTCCATTTTAGGCCTGCTTCGTGCATAAGTTGCATTCACAAATATTATAATATCATCAGGGAAATCATCGGCATCAAAGTAAAACTTATCAGTATATATAAGCTCCGTAATAGCTCCATTTCTCAGTTTCTCTTCAGAATGACCCTCTTTTCTATGTCCTAAGAATATAGTCCTTGGTAGCTTCTTACTAGAGAAGTAATTAACCCACTCTGGAGCAGCATTCTTTGGGTACTTTAGCCATATCTCTCTCTCATTCCATAATTGTCCAGATTTAGAATAAGGTGTAAAGAAAATAGCATAAGCTGATATGCCTACAAGGAAAAGCAGTATTAGAAGCCCAATTACTGCACTCTTATAATGTAAAAGCTCTCGAATTATACCTCTCAGAGAATACTCCTCTGAAACACTCATAATCCACCACCTTGGCCTGCTCTAATCCTAGGATCTACAATTCCATATATCAGCTCTAGGAGAAATACTGTTGCAGCTATCAGATAAGCGAACACCACCGTTATACCAACGATAACTGGTACATCAAATACCCCTATAGCACGGTAGTATGTAAGCCCTAAACCAGGCCAATTAAATACAGTCTCTGTTATTATCGCCCCGCTCCAAGAGAATACTACTGCAAATGCGAAGGAGGTTATTATAGGAGGTAAGGCTGGCCTAAGTATGTACCTTCTCTCTATCTGCCTAGGAGACAACCCCTTTGCTTTAGCCACTTCTACGTAATCTTCTGTTGAATATGTTAAGAAGAACGATCTGTTACTATATATCCCTATAAAGAAGCTCGCTATCACCCAAGAAGCCAATGGAAGTATCATATGCTTTAATACGCTTAAAAAGAAAGCTATAGAATCTGTAGGTGGAGGATAATCCACGAGACCTCCCGGTGGGAGGACATGAAGCCACGTATAAAATATCAGGATGAGGAATATCCCGTAAAACCATCCAGGTATCGCTGACGTTGGTGATAAATAAATGACTAGTTTATCCCAAAATGATCCGAACTTACGTGAGAGATATAAACCGCCAAATAGACCTATGAAGAAATTAATTACAGTAGCAGTGGTGAAAAGTAATATTGTTTGAGGAAGTCTCTCCAAAATTATTATTCTAACAGATCTGGATCCAGAATCACTGGTTAAAACAGTTGCTCGCCCTAAATCTAAGGTTATAGCTTTCCATAGATATCGAAAACTTCGGATTAGAAATGGTTGATCTAATCCTCTACTTCTAATTTCGATCTGAGAAAGCTTATCTATAAGCTTTTGTCTTTCCTCAAGTGAGAGTCCCTTATACGCGGGGTTGCCATTCACAGTCTGGGATATTTTCAGTTTTATACTACTTATCTCTATCTTATCAATGTACCCTCCTGCATTAGCTACTATGACCGTGATGTATGTTGCTACTAAGACCATAAGGAAGAGTATGAAGGCTCTCTTAATCATTACCTTAGCTACCTTTGGAAAGGCCATGTTCTCCAGCCAAAGAACATGACTGTAATAAAACAATAAAAGGATACTGGTTTTCTTTAAAAAGAAAGGGAAAGTGGAAGGTTTTAGAGCTTCTCGAATACTACTGATATCTCATCAAGGCTGACCTTCGAATCTCCGTTTTTATCCTGCCACTTAACTACTACAAGTCCCTTATTCGCTCTATTCTTTAATATGTAAAGCAAAGCAGCCTCAGTACCAAATCTTGTCGAACCAGCAACGTATAGATTATCACCTATTATTGTAGCTATACCATAGCCAACCTTACCCCACTGGCTCCTATAAGTCCTTCTGTTTGGTAAGGTTAAGGTGCTACCGGTGAGCTTGATGCCAACTTTCTCAAAGGCTACTTTAGTATGTATATTGACAGCAGGTCCTCCCAGTACTAAACTAACTCCTTCCGGACCATACTTTATCTCCTTTGCAGGGAAGTACTTCCAGTATATAGCCTTATCATATCCAAAAGCCACTGTCACATATGGATAAATCATGAACTCACTTATGAACCTAGCAGGTTTTTCCAACTTATAAGGCAATAGCCTTATAGATTTTAACAGCGCTGTATGAGCTATAGCATCTACTCTATCTACATAATAAGGTCCATCAGCTACCCAGAAGTGTCCATGTTTCTCATAGAAGCTCTTTAAAAGCTTGTATCTTCTCTTAGCCTCAGCAGTGGTTACATACTTACCAAGGAAGTTCTTGAATGGTATATACCCCTCATTATATGCCTGATCCAGATCTTTACTTAATATCTTAAGGCTTGGTCCAGCTATATAGTTCATCCATTCAACATCCAGCTTCTGAGCTTTTGTCTGGCCAAATGCAAGTTCCTTACTCTTCTCAGCCAATATTCCTGTAGCTATCATATGCCAAGGTTCGGAAGGCCAGAGAGCGAAGTTATAAGCTATTACTTCGGCATCCAAGGCTATATAATTAACGTAGTATTCTACCACAAGTGGATCCTTACTAACTATTCTCCAAGCGACAAACTGGTTTCTGTAAGTTTCAAAGCTTGGCACAGAATCTTCATCGTATATTTCACTAGATGGATTTGCTCTCTCAAACGTTATTATCCAAGGTAGTATGAAGTCTGCAAGCGTCCTCTTACTTCCATCATGGTACGCTGTCTTGTTTAACTGAGGACCATAATTGACGACAAACTTGACCTTGGCTTCCTTAACGCCTGCTTCTCCAGCAGTTATCATCTTCTGGTTCTTAACATCCCATGCATACCATGCGTCTGGTGGTACTGTTACCTTATCAACGAACGTTAAATTGAACCAGTCCTTAGTCTCACTGTTAGAGGTTGTTGGCGCTCCCTTCTCAACTTCCATGGTAACAGTTTTCACATTTATTGGTATTGGTAGTCCATTCTGTGGGCTAAGTACAAATGCATTATCTTCTGAACCATAATCATATATCATAGAATCGTATATCCAATCCGATCCTGCTATCGGATTCCAAGGATCTATAATTACCTCGGCACTTCCTATTTTAGCTGTTCCACCCATCTTCATATTTCTGTTTATGAAGTAAGCCCATGCCTGATTTGCATAGCCAGCGGCCTTATCAGCAACCAAATAGAGACTCTTTCTGCGTGCCCATACAGCAGTCTGGTCAACTATCCATATTCTAGCAGAATCTTTCATGGCCAGCCAAAAGGCCTCTTCCATGAGCTTATTTCTCTCCTCTATACTCTTGAAATTTCTCTCAGCTAAACGCTTGGTTATATTGTAGAACTCAGGAGATGGCTTATAAGCCTGCCATAGCGGAGACCATGGAAGTCCCTCAGGTGTATAGAAGAACAGAAAGTTATCGGATTCATCTCTGACTACAGCAGTTGTGATCCATCCTCCAGTGTAGAGGTTCCATGTTCCCTCAGATGGATCTCCAAGGATCCAGTAAGGAGCGGATTCTCTACTTGTCTTATACATTCTGTTAACAGTAAACCCAAGTTTCTCCAGCTGATTTGCTATATAATCTCCTATCTGCTTTCTAGCATCCTCCACTCTTATGAGGAAGTTTAAGACAACAGGTTCTCCTTTATAATACCACTTTCCTCCCTTAAGCGTAGCTCCTAGTTTCTCCATCTCTGCGGTTATTATTGCCTTACCCTTTTCAAAGTCGTATGCATAGGCATCCTCAATCCTGTTTATCACATCGGCATACCTCTGTCCCTCGGGCATAGCCTTTACAAAGCAAGTGAACTTAGGAACACCTAGACCACCTAATATTTCATCTACTATGTAATCTCTATCGATTACATAGTTCATGGCTTCCCTTATCTTCGGGTCACTAAATGGATTCAGTTTACCATTCTTAAATTTTGGGCCATATGGATTGAAAGTAAGATCATAGTACAAACCATAGGAGAAGTCGTAAGATAGCTCAGGTGACTCCCTTATCTCTCTATATAGATCAGGATCAGAAATATCAATGAAGTAAGCATTCATATCTCCCTTCTTTAACTCGTCAAGGGCCTTGGCGCGATCTGGTTCTCTAAAGAACACTATTTGGTCAAGCCATCCATATTTGTTTATCGGCAGTTCCTTCTGTGGCTCAGCTAATGCTGGTGAGATGCTAGGGAATATCAAGAGAGTTACTAACATCACAAAGATTGCTATACCAAGATATTTAGTCCCATTCTTCATATGCTCACCCCGAGTAGGGCTATTTATATTCCCTCACTTTCTTTTAAATATATAACATCGATACTTTACGCAACAATTTCAGCAGGTAAATTGGATGCTATCATTTTGAATACCTAACAGGAGATGTAGCTATCTCTAATATTATTATGAAAGGAAAAAGCGCTGGATTTTTTGAAAGAGTTTAATAGAAAAGGAGGATGCACTTGATTAATCCTTACATTGGAAGGCAACATTAATATTCTTAATTAAACTCTGCTATTATATTAGAAAATGGACATACATAAGAACATATTCAAATATAAAAATACTTTTAACTTTGAAACACGAAGTTCGTACAGTGGTAGCATGAGCAGCAATATACCCAAAATTGTGGTCACACCTCCTGGCCCTAAAGCTAGGGAAATCCTAGAGAGGGATTCTAAGGTTATTTCTCCCTCATATGTTCGATTTTACCCGCTAGTTGTGGAGAGAGGGCAGGGATCTTTTATCTATGATGTTGATGGTAATGTGTATATAGATTTGAACTCAGGCTTAGGGGTCCTCAATGTAGGTCATTGCCATCCTGAAGTAGTTAAGGCCATAAAGGAACAGGCAGAGAAGCTCCTGCATTACTCTAACACGGATTTTTACTACGAAGAGTCAGTTAAGTTTGCTGAGAAGCTCGTATCGATAGCTCCTGGAAGCTTCGATAAGAGAGTTTTCTTCTCCAATAGTGGGACTGAATCTGTTGAGGCTGCGATAAAGCTCGCTAGATGGCGTACCAAGAGACAGTACATAATAGGATTCATAGGAGCATTTCACGGCAGAACTTACGGATCTATGAGTATAACCTCGAGTAAGCCCGTGCAAAGGGCCGGTTTCTCGCCACTTGTACCTGGCATAGTGCATGTGCCATATCCTTACCCGTATAGATGCCCCTTCGGAGCTTCGCCAGATGAGCCCGAGGAGTGCGCGAACAGGACGATAGAATTCATAGATGAATGGGTGCTCCGCAAATTCGTTCCACCTGAGGAGGTAGCAGCCATAATTTTTGAGCCTGTTCAGGGAGAGGGTGGCTACATATTGCCTCCGAAAAACTTCATTCCAGAGCTGAGGAAGCTAGCTGACGAGCATGGAATCCTGCTCATAGATGATGAAGTACAAGCTGGAATGGGTAGAACAGGCAAATGGTGGGCTATCCAACACTTTGGGGTTGATCCAGATATACTCACGAGCGCCAAAGCTCTTGGAGGAGGACTTCCAGTAGGTGCAACTATAGCGAAGGCGGATGTTATGACTTGGCCAGGTGGATCACACGCATCCACGTTCGGTGGCAATCCAGTATCTTGCGCCTCTGGCCTAGCTACAATAAATGTCATAGAACAGGATAGATTAGTTGAGAGAGCAGCAGAGCTAGGGGAGAAAGTAAAGAAGGTTCTAAATGAATGGAAAGATCACTACGAAATAGTTGGTGATGTTAGGGGCTTAGGGCTCATGATAGGAATGGAGATAGTGAGAGATAAAGTTAGCAAGAAGAAGGCACCCGACCTAACTCGTGAGATAATGATAAGGTCTTGGAAATCTGGAGTAGCTGTCATAACAGCAGGAGTTAACGTAATAAGAATATTTCCGCCTCTTAACATAGAAGAGGAGTATCTATTCAAAGCTCTCGATATAATAAGGAGTAAAATAAGGGAATTATCCTAATTACCTATTCATTTTTCCTTTTTAGCACAGTACTCTCCCCATCTGAGCTTAAAAGTTCCTCTAATATATCCTTAAACTCCCCCTTCTCTCTAGGGATATCATATTCTATACACATAAGGTTAGCAGCATCTGCATACTTTTCCTGTACTTTTACATCAGATCTGCAGTATATCCTCTTTTTCCTAGCTTGATAACATATTTCACACACAAGAAGGGAGAGATCCTTCCTTGTCAAGTCCTTATTTGCTAACCCAGTGGCAATCCGATCTATTATCTTCATTATATCTCTATCTTCTTTCAGGTCTATCATATTTCCCCTAGCTCCCCTTAAGTACTGACTTACTGCTGCTTGAGTCACTCCAAGCATCTTAGCTACCTCTATTTGCCTCAATTTGTACCTATTTACCAGCTCTTTAGCTACAAGAGCTCTCACACATGGTATAAGAGTCCTCACAACAAGCTCGCATGGCTGTATCGTTTCCCCCACCTTACTATACTACACATCCCTTTATATAACAATTTTTCCTAATTCCTTTCATTTGATCATTCTCTTTTTGGTGGATTGCTATATTAGAGCGTTATATCAAGCTTTGCCACCGGACTCCGATGATATTACAACCTTGCCGCTCTTCTCAAGATCCCTGATCATCTGGGGCATGACCGCCCAAGTACTGTGAACAACAACCTCAGCCCAATCTGAGTTTATTAGTTCCTTGGATAGGCTGAACATGAGCAGCTTATCGAATTCCTCCTCCTCAGCCAACTTTCTCTCATCGCTCAGCAATTCTATTGCTCTAGCGGCTACTAGAGAGTCATCCAGCCTGTCAGCAAGTCTCTTTTTACTTAAGGGATCGGCAGGCATCCTAGCACTTCTCACCAACTCGCTATCTACTTCTCTAACTACTGATGAAGCATTATTAGATAACTTGGCCTCTACTTCCCTCAGGGCAAACCTTTCATCGTCTATTGGAAGCTCTTTAGCTACTATCTCTGCTTCTTTATCGAGAAGATCTTGAATATCTGCTCTTCTTACATCTATGTAATCTAATGCCTCTATCTTAACCTCATTAAAGGCCTTCCATCTGAGTAAATCGATCGGTTCCTCTGGTACTATCTCATCCGGGTCATAATCCACTCCCTCTTCAGCCATAATAGCGTCTAGTATCTCGTCCATATCAAAGAATACTTTAGCTTCCCTTATAGCCGCTGCTGGATCATCCGCAGCATGTATTATATTGAGAACTCTGTTAGTTCCCTTGAGATCATACCTAATGTTCCCAGGTTTTCCAGCATCAGGTGTCGTTGGACCTATTATATCCCTAAGTTTTCCACTTAAATGATCGAAATCTCCCGGATCCCCAACCAATATCATAGGTATTACTGGAGCTTGGCTGAATACCTTGGGCATTATCCACCAAGAATCAAAGTACTTTTGTTTGACAAACATATAGAGTTCATCTATGAGGGCTTCATCCATCTCGGTTACCTTCATGGCTACCGGGATGAGTCCCGAATCTTTCAGACTCCTTATAACTTCCGGAGCTAATCCCCTCACGAAAGCATCTGGTTTTATCATGGCAAAGGTCATCTTAGGAAGAGAGCTTATGTGCTCTTCATCAGCCTCAGAGAGGAACTCTTCCTTTAGCTCTGCAAATACAGGCTCCTCTACCTTATCTTCTCTGCTGAAGTAAGAAAGAGGGTCCATAGATCATATCACCTCCCCCTCACTTTGAATATGGCAACCTCTGCATAGCCATTATTCTTACCAACGTGCACCAAGTCAAAGTAATGAAGTCTAACCCCTCCTATTGCACTCAATGCCATCTTAAACAGGGTTGTATTCATGGTATAATCTGTAGGAACAGATCTGCCCGTTGTTCTATCATAGACAAAGAACTTCCTTAAATCTTGGACGAACCACTTCCTGGCCTCATCAGGTCTATAGGGACTATGCTGAAATTCGCCAGCTATCCAGGCCATTGCAACCCACTTGCCCCCACCGCTAAACTGACCAACCTCCGATGGTATATCCACAACGACATATGTAGCATTGAACTCACTTGCCAAGTTGAGCATCCTCTCCTCAGGTCCCATGAATGCCCTAGCGATGAGCCTTATCTGAGTCGAATTTATCGTCAGTCCATCTGCCATTGTTATTTTTCCTGCGCCTGTCTGCATCCAATAGCCATAGTCCCACCAAGATATCACAGCCTCGTCAGGTTTTGTATTATCCTTGAGCCAAGCTAGGGCATCCTGCCAGCCTTTAGTGAACCCTAGAGGGTAAGAGAGGGCTTCTTGATAAGTAAGGACATACTGCGATTGTCCCATACCATAGCTCCTTATGTGACCTTGGAAGGCCACAGGTAGAACGATGAATATTATCATGAGTAGTATAGGCACTTTAAGTATGCTTATCTTCTTACTCAAAGGTAAGGTGATGCCTCTTCTTCTCCTAGCCCTCTCCAAGGATCTCATTCTCTTCATGAAAGGCTCTGAGAATATAACTATCCTGTAGGTGAAGAAGCCAGAAACTAGAGCGACAAAAGGAGCTGCTAAAGGCGGCAGCCTAACTATACTAGTGGCAAAGTAAAGCGAGATAAGGGTCATCAAAGAGAGGAGCAATTCATCATCATTCCTCCACCTCTCTATCAGGAGGAAGAAGAGGCCCAGTGAAGCTGGGATGAGCAGCGTAGTTAGCGTTTGTACTGTAGCTCCTCCTCCATGCTCAGCAACCGTCTCGACGACGTTACTCCTCGGTAGCTTTGCCGAAGGTATTAGAACTCTCATAAACCTTCCTGTGAGAGGTTGGTATATACCTAAGGCAAAGAAAGTGAGTAGAAGAGCTAACCCTACAGCTATGGAGATTTCTCTTCTTCTAATAGAAATTTTTTCTACTTTTATCCTAGGCATAACGACGTAAATAAGTGCTGCTAAGAGGGATGACCATACAAGAGTGCTCTCTACGCTTATATACAATTTCCTATAGGCTAGGTTGCTCAGAGCTCCAAATGATGCTAAAAGGACGTAGAGAGGAGGAAGACCTAAAGCAAGCGTCTCTTTCCAATTCAGTCTATTGAGTAGTATCAGAATAACAAGCATCAAGGCATAGCCATCATAGAGGGCCCCAAACCCAGCCCATACTCCAGCTGAATATATGAGAAAGAGGCCGCTCAGCCCAGAATATGCTAGAATCTTCCATTCTTCATCACTTCTCATTCCCTTTATTGTGAAATAGAAAGAAGTTATAAGAAGGGGTATGGCGAACTGTTCGTGCCTATACCAGCCAGCTAGAGACCTATTTATATATGCCCAAGAGAGAGATATTGCTATAGCTGATGTTATGGCAGCAGATCTTCCCCATAACTCCTTAGCTATTAGATAGAGAGGGATCACTATTAGAGGAGCGAAGAAAACTGGTATGTAAACAACTACAGTATAGAGATCCTTGAAGCCGAGAAGCGATACTATCTTGTATATGACAGCTCCAGTGTAATAGTGGAGAACTGGAAGGACTTGTGATGGATTGTAGCTCCATGGATGCCAAGCTAGGGGATCAAAGCTCGGTAAATGCCCAGTCTTCACTAAAAAAGCTGTAATTCTGTAATGGAGAAGAGGATCGTCGGCTGTTAAGTGGGCACCGTATTTGAAAGTTGGGAGGATCCTTATAACTACACCGATGATATAACTAATGGCAATGACCAGTGCATCGAGCAGCTTGACCTTTATTCCACTATCTTTGGGCAAATTAGCTTCACCTTCAGGGATGCATCTGTTCCTCTTATAAAAATTGATCGAGCTGAGGAGCATCACTGTTATAAGAACAGGCCAGCTGAGAGGATGATGGCAAGGGAATTTCCCTCTCCAAATCCTAAACTTGTATTGGTAATCGGAGTTTCAGCGGTTTCAACAGCTAGCATATTAGTGAGGTTTAGCAGTAGTAATCCTCTTATAATAGCTGGCTATAGGATGGCACTCGCATCCATACTAATGTTTTCTCTAGCGATTAGTTCGTTTCATCAACTTAATGGCCTCTCAAAGAGGGATATACTGGCGCTGTTTGGATCGGGCCTCAGCCTAGCGATACATTTCGGGTCATGGACTGCTAGCTTAGGTTACACATCGGTGGCTGCAAGCACTGTCATAGTAGATTCATCTCCTATATTCGTCATTATCCTCTCCTACCTGCTTTTAGGAGAGGAAGTAAATTCAAGAGAGATATTAGGGATATTTATTTCATTACTAGGGGCTTTTATAATTGCTTTTGGTCATTTATCTACTGGTAGCATCTTCGGAGATTTGCTTGCCCTCATAGGTTCCATCTTCCTAGCAACATATCTCATTGCTGGAAGAGATCTAAGGGCTAAGTTAGATCTAGCTCCATATACTACATTCGTTTATGGCATAGCAGGGATACTTCTCTTACTCTCAGCCTCGCTATGTGGGATCCCCCTCTCTGGATATACGATAAAGGAGTGGGGGATATTCCTCGCTCTTGCCCTGGTTCCAAGTGGATTGGGCCACAATTCATATAACTATGCTTTGAAATATCTGAAAGCATCTACTGTCAGCGTATCTATACTTGGAGAACCAGTAGGGGCTTCAATATTGGCAGCAATACTCCTCTCTGAAGTTCCTTCACTCACTACAATTTTAGGGGGCGCTTTGGTGATTATTGGGATCTATATAACAGTCTCCTCTAGATCTAGTTAGCGCTTTCACATGTTAGGATAGGTAATCAATAATATTCTTAGAGAGAGTCAATATAAAGCATGAAGATAAATGCAGTCATACTAGCGGGGGGATTAAGTGAGAGGTTTGGAAGCAATAAGCTACTCTATAAGGTAGGAGGAGAGGAGATAATAAAAAGGGTAGCAAAAGCTGTTAAGGATATTGCGGATAATGCAGTTTTATCAGTTAGAAATGAGAGTATAGGGAAAATCCTCTCAAAGCTGACTGGATTGAGCTATATAGTGGACTCTGAATTACCATGCTCAGGTCCCATTAGAGGAATCTTATCAACGGTGAAAGAAGGAAACACGCTCATTATACCGGCAGATCTACCTTGGATTGATGGAAGGACTCTCTCTTCCTTCGTCGAATCATGCATTGAATTGGGCAAATCCCAAATATGTAGTTTAATTTGGTCATCAAGAGGTGGTAGAATTTTGGATTCCATGACAGCCTTGATAGGCTCAATCGAGCATCTCAGCTATGTTAGGAGATCTTGCTCTCTGAAGAAAACTAGAGTAACTGACTTACATAGGGCAGCAAACTCTCTTCTTCTAATCTCTGCTGGCATCCTACCTGAACCTTGGAGGATGCTTGATGTTGACACACCTGAAGACTTATCTAGAGTCGAGGGAGAATGGTTAAAAGAAGCTCTTGTAATAAGACAAATAGCCTTAAATAATCCCTATAGAGGAGGAATAAAAATGCTTGAGACTAGAAATTTAAAAAAAGCCAAGGAGATGTTTAAGCTAGAGCTCTCAATCTATAATAGTATAGAGAACCTCAAGGCCCATGTGATCAAGGATATAAGCTTTATTGGTGGTAATAATGGATCTAATTATTGAGAAAGGGGGAGTTATAGAACCCAGTTCATATGACAAAGTGATATGTAAGGGATCTGCTAGGGCTAAAGGAGACGTAGAAGCAAAGGAGATGCTATGCAAAGGCATACTTGATGTTCAGGGTAACTTAATTGCTCGCAGGATCGAAGTTAAAGGACTGAGAGCGAGAGAGGTCAGAGCTGAAGAGCTGAAAACAGGCTTCTTGGATGCTGGAAATGTAATAGCTGCTCACTTAAAGGCGAGAGGGAGGGTAAAGGTAAGCAATCTCCTAAGATTCAATGATGGATTAATTGAAGGGTCCGCATCTTGCTTAACCTTGAAAGTGAAGGAGGTGATTGTGAAGGGTAGTCTAAGCGTTATAAAGGCGGATGTAACCGAGATGCATGTTAACGGGAGCGTGGAGGTGGAGAAAGGAAGCATAAGATTGGCCGACGTTGGAGGATCCGCTGAGATAGGAGATTGCGAGATAGGAGAAATCAAAGTAGGGGGGACTCTAAGAATAGCCGGAAATTCGAAGGTAGGAGAAGGAGAGGTCGGTATGGCCAGCATAAGGGGAAGATTAAAAGGGCAGTCTCTGAGGGTAATGGAAGTCCTAACAATAGAAGGCTCGGCAGATATAGGGAAACTTTGGGTTGGGGGAATTATTAATGCTAAAGGAAGGTTAATTGCTGAAGAAGCTGATATCTGGGGTAAGAGCCTCGGAAAGATAGAAGGAGGAAGTATAATAATCAGAAGAGAGGCTGTAGAGGTAAAAGGAGATACAATAACCCTAATAGGTGCTAAAGTAGGCAAAGTATATGGGAAAATAGTTAAGATAGATAACTCTGAAGTTGGTGCAGTTGAAGCATCTGAGGTGGAAGTTAAGGGGAGATCCAAGGTCAGTCAAATAGTAGCTGACAGAGCATATATCATAGAAGGACGTGTAGGCAAGGTTTACTACAAGGAGAAGCTCTTAGCTTCTCCAGAGGCAAAAATAGAGAAAGCTAAAAAATCCCCAGCTTTATGAATTATCTAACTTATCAATAACTTCTTTAAGAAATTTGTTCGATTTTTCGATAGATCTTGCAGTACTCTTTAACTTATCCTTTAATTTATTCGTATCCCTCCTCTGAGCCCCAGCGCTACAGATAGTGTGTTGTCAACTTCTTTCTCCTTTAGCTTATTATAAGCCTCCAATATTATACTAATCCCCATCTTTCCCTTCAAATTCTTCTTAATCACGTCTTCTGTTCTACCTACATCATCAGCTATCCCGGATAAGGTCATACCAGCCTTATCTCGGCAAACACGACCAATGCAGTGACTAACTATCTATCTAAGCTAACCTATCTCCTCTGGGTCCCTCAATTGATCTACAGACTTGGAATTGGTAATCACTTCTATTAGTGAGGATGTAAATAAGCTATATTCGAGGAACTGGTGGAAATTTTTGCCGCAACTAGACTTGAGGTGGTTGCTTACCTATTGAAGAAATAAGGAGAACTATATCTTAGATAGCAAGGGTTGTAGGGAAAGCTGTAGGCTTCATATCGGAGATCCCAAAATACTTGGGTCCAAAGGATAATTTCCTTCTACCTTTTTATGAAGGAAAGTCTATAGGTTACTGGCTAGAGAAATCTTACTGAGATTATAGGTGTTCTCTATGAAGTTTAGGGCAGTAGTTCTACATATAACAGACCCGGAGTACTACACTTCTTACTCAGATGCCCTTCAGAAGATATCCAACAGGCTTAATGCTTTCACTTCAAGAGTCGTTCTTAGAAAGCCTTTAGATGATGTGGATGTCGAGCTCAAGGCTGTTTACTCTGGAGAAGGAATTAATGGATTGAATACCGCGTGGGAATTACTAAACAAAGGATATTTCACCTCTGTCTCTTTAGGAAAAAGCCTTTACGGCCAGGTTTTGGATCAAGCTGTTGACCTCATCTATAGGACAGCTGAGGAATTGGGGCCAGAATTCAATGTAAGACTTGCCTTTTCATCAGGAGAACCACCAGAAGGACCCTACTTCCCAGCTACTATGAGCTCTTCCTTTGGGATGAGTGCCTCACTCTTATATCCATCTGATCTCTACAAATTCCTCCAAGATTCAGAGGAGCCTAGTGCTGCATTGAGGCAGATAATGTCCATTCTATTTCAGAAGGCAGAAAAGGATGTACTCCTTACTCTCAGAGAGGAGGAAGAGAAAATACCTTACATAGGAATGGATTTCTCTCTTAGTCCCTGGATGGAAGAAAGCGCGGCTAAGGTAGTTAGCATGGTATCTAAGGCACCCTTCATGGCATCAGGAACAGCTTCTGCTATCCTTGAAATAAATAGAGCGATAATGAACTCTTCTTATAACCTAAAGTATACTGGTTTCAATGAAATCATGCTTCCAATGGCTGAAGATAACCTATTAAAAGAGATGGCATATAAAGGGCTATTAACTGCTAGAGATCTTTCATATCTAACACCGTATTGTGTCGCTGGATTGGATATGGTGGTCTTGCCTCTATCAACACCTCGTAAAGAGGTAGCTAAGCTAATAGAAGATGTTCTAGCGGCAAGTTGGGTTAAGAGAAAGGTATTGGGTATCAGAATAATATTAGTCGATGCTGAGCCTGGGGAAATGGTAGATCTCAAGATGTTTGGAAAGATCCCTATAATGAAACTAGATGGCGGCTGCCTTAGCTAGCGATTAGTTGAAAGCGAGCAATAGTCAACCGATGTATGACCTATAAATAAGGAATAGAAACCTCGTAATTAGAGGATTAAGAATTACTTAAGATCTTCGTCAAGAAGGTTTTATAGGAGAACAGGAAAATTCAAGGGAATGAGATCTTACGCTATAAACTATTTTTACCTATCATTAGCATCTTTTGACTTAATCCTTCGGTAGGCAGGATGATGGATGCCATGAAGCTTCAGGTTCTCCGTAAGCGCCTCCAAATATCCTATCGTGTATATCTGTCGCTGCTTTTACTCCCTCTCCAACAGCTTTGGCTATCTGCATAGGCTCTCCAGCTACATCTCCAACAGCATATACGGCAAAGCAATTCGTGCGCTGCCAATAATCAGCAATAATAAATCCCTTCTCATCTATCTTCACGCCAGCTTGCTTTGCTAAGGCACTCTGAGGCTCTACCCCTATAAAGATAAATACTCCATCTGTTTCCATGAATTCCTCTTTCTCCATAACTAGATCTTTAACCTTTACAGCTTCTACTCTATCCTTACCTATAATTTCCGTTAATACGCTGTTCCACTTAAAGTCAACATTAGGCAATGACAGTATCCTCTCCACTAGGACCTTCTCAGCCCTCATCCTATCACGCCTGTGAACTAAGGTGATCTTATTAGCCAATTTAGCTAGATATAGAGTTGAGATGGCGGCTGTATCGCCTCCTCCAACTATAACGATCCTCTTATCTCTAAAGAGAGGTCCATCACAAACGGCGCAATAACTAATACCTTTACCATAGAACTCTACCTCACCAGGAATGCCCAATCGCCTATCTTCAGTGCCTGTTGCTATGATCAAGGCCCTAGATGAGAGCTCTCTTCCACTTCTCGTGAAGACCTTCTTCCAATCTCCTCTAAGCTCAAGTTTAACTACCTCCTCTGGAAATAGTATCCTAGCTCCAGCTTTAGTGGTATGCTCATGAAATATCTTGGAGAGCTGCTCTCCAGATATTAAAGGAAAACCAGGATAATTCTCAACTATAGGATTTATTGAGACCTTTCCCCCCGGAGAATCCTTCTCTATCACTAAGGTTCGAAGACCATATCTCGCTAAATAGATGGCTGCAGTAAGGCCACCAGGTCCTCCTCCAACTACTATAACGTCCCAATCTCGAGGTAGTTCCTCCTCACTCTTCGCTGGAAGTAAAAAAGCTCCGAGACTCATTTTTATCATCCTCTTTGGATTCTATATCAAACCTTATCAACTTTAGTCTAGTTCCCCCTAAGGACTTGGTTACCATATATTGATCTTAACCCCCTCTAGAAGCCCCCTTAAATCCAAGAAACCATCCTCATATATAAGCTCCTCAACTCTTATGTTCAAGAATTCCTTGATCATGACATCTCCGATGCTCTCCTCACCACCCTCTATAACAGCTCTGTCTCTAGGCTTCAACATTGTCTCTTTTCTTATGGTTGTCCTTTTTTGCCCGATAATATCCTCTCCCTGTATTCCCTCTTAAATTTCAATTTCTTGATTAAAAGCATCGCTTTACCTCCTTCGCTTTCAACTAGCCTCTAGCTACTATCGACGAAACTGCCATATTTTAGTCTAGTTACTGTAACAATAGTTCGATCCGATAGTTACCTCTTCATCTCAAGAACCTTGCTCGTTTCATACATATAATGCCTTCGGAAAAATAATGCAACCTCTGATGAACATCCAAGTTATATTGAGTTTGAGTCTATACGCCCGAATGGTGATCATAGAACCGTCTAAGATAAAAGGAGAGATCGTAGCACCTCCATCTAAGAGCTATTCCCACAGGGCATTGGCGATATCTCTTCTTTCTCAAGAAGAATCCTCACTTAACAATGTTTCTCTTGCTAATGATGTGAAGGCTACCTTAAATGCCATTGAGCAGATGGGAGCCCATGTAAAAATAAGGAATAAAGGACATGACATGACCAATATGAAGATAGTCCCCCCTTCTAAGCTAAAAGTTCCATCTAACATTCTATACTGCAGAGGATCAGGGACCACAATCAGGTTCTTTACATCAATAGCATCCCTTACTAGCGTAGGCTACACAGTACTTACTGGAAATGATAGCTTAAGGAGAAGACCTATGGGTCCATTGTTAGATGCCATAATCCAGTTAGGAGGATGGGCTATAAGTACTAAGATGAACGGTCTGCCTCCTTTAGTAGTTAGGGGCGGGGGACTTGATGGAGGGATAGCATCAATTCCTGGGAATGTAAGCTCTCAATTCTTTTCTTCCTTAATGATATCAGGTTCTCTATCCCGCTCGGAAGTAGAACTTGTTCCAAAAGGAGAGCTTGTTTCTAAACCCTATTTGGACATGACTGCGACTCTGCTGAGAATTGCAGAAGTAAAAGCTAATGTAGAATCGAATCGTATACTGATTAGGCCTTCTAGACCTATAGGATTGAATTTTACCATTCCAGGGGATTTTGGTCTAGCTGCTCCTCTAATGGCTGCAGCTTCAATTACCGGAGGTAGGCTGGAGGTATCAGGTCTAAACTTCGATTTACCACAGGCAGATTCTCTAATAATAGAAGTTCTTAAGTCGTTTGGTGTTAAGGTACGTATTAACCGTGAGAATATTATAATTTCAGGTATACCCGTAAGATCTGCGAATCTTAATCTGAAAGATGCACCAGATCTGTTACCAATAGCAGCTGTTCTAGCATCATTCGCTCCAGGCACCAGTGTAATTAGCGGTGTTTTTCATGCTAGAATGAAGGAGAGCAATAGAATATCTAATATGAGGAGTGAGTTATCTAAAGCGGGAGTTATTGTTGAAGAGATGAGGGATGGACTGGTAATAAAGGGGGGTCATGTTAGAGGAGGAGTCAAGCTCAACTCTTGGGGAGATCACAGGATCTTCATGGCTCTCTCCGTCTTATCTGCAGGTTCTTCAAAACCTTGTACAATAGAGGGATCAGGGTGGGTCTCTGATTCATATCCCAACTTTTTGGGTGATATGAAGGATCTAGGATTGGTGATCAATGGATAGAAGCCTTAACCGAAAGAGAAAAAGTTCACTTCAGCTAAATTAAAGGAGATTAAGAGGAAGCTTGAGACCTAGAATTTATGGTAAAGCTGCTTTTAGGGGATGGATATCATAGGACGAGCCCCTTCCTGATGAAATAGAAGACATAGAGTCTGAGAATGGACTAATTAGCTTTAAGGATTCTAAGAAATTGCTAAATAATAGCAAGGAAGAAGGAGACTGGTTATGTTCTTCATAGGTTCTCGGGCATTTGAAGATGAAGACCCTAAAAAGACTGAGGCCTTAGATAATTAATTAGGGGAGAGTTACTGGAACCTTAAAAATCCTCGAGGAGTTCGATCCCTTATCCTTTGGATCTGAAAACTTCGAGGATACGAAGATACCTATAAAATACAAATAGGAAGAGTTATTCTTATTCTTAGGGCTCTCATAAAGTAAGGCTATGATCACCTTAGCCTTTGGCCTCCTAGGTCTATAGCAGGCATATTGTACCTCCTACTGGCAGCTTATAGGAACTTTCTGATTTTTGGTTGATAACAGGGGTCGGCTCCAGCGAACCCCCGCCATGCCTCCAGATCTTGGCATGAGTGGATGGCATCTCCTCCACGAACACCACTCTAAGATTCCTAAACAGGTCTCTAGGCAGCTTAGAGGGAAGAAGCTCGACAGTTCTCTTCTTCCTATGATTAATCCCACTAAGACTATGATCTCTTTGCTGGATAAAGTATTAACTAGCCTTTAGGAATATTCCCTCCAAGTATAGCCGCACTTGGTACATGTATAAATCCTAGTTGGAGGCTCATCCGCTGCTCTAGTCTGAACTATCTGTAGATAAGCCCTATTATTCCCGCACTTAGGACATTTGGCCTCAATTATCGGAGCAGCCATCTTTTTCCCTCCTTCAACTACTATTACATCACCGTTATCTGAAACGACCTTTGTTGTTACCGCCGCTGATTTCCTTGAGTTTGACTCCATTTCATAACCGCAGCTTGGGCAATAATAAATGAGCTTATTTTCTACTTTCTTAGGTCTCATTAGGGTTCCGCACTTTGGGCAAAACATTTTACCTCGCAGCTATCAGAAAGAAGCCTATATAAGTTATGATGTAGTAAGCCTCCTGATATAGATGAAGGTCCTAAGAAGTGTAAGGAAAAAGAGAGGAAAACAGCTAGCAATAATAGTTGACGGTCCTAATATCCTCAGGAAGGAGCTGGGAATAGATCTAGAGGAAATTAGACAGCTAGTTGAGAGTGAAGGTAGAATTAGAATAGCCACTGTCATTTTAGATAGAAAAGCTCCTGAAAAGCTTGTGGAAGCTGTTGTGAATGCTGGATTCAGGGCTGTAATATCTACAGGCAAGGTTGAAGTTGATTTTACGATAGAAGCAATGGATTCAATATATAATGATAAAGTGGATTCGCTTGTACTGGTTGCTAGGAGTGCTGCATATATGCCCATAGTTCATAGAGCTAAAGAGGTAGGAAAAGAAGTTATAGTGATAGGGGCGGAACCAGGATTTAGTATGGCTTTGAAAAAGGCTGCTGATCTCTACATATCACTTCCAGCCCCTATCTCTGAAGATCTTACCAAGTCTAAGGGTAATGAAGAATGCTGAGATAGCAAATATAAGAGCCCCCAGCTGCATGGATAGGAACCTAATTAAACCTATAGCTCCTTCCATATACTGACCGATGAAGTAGAAGGACATCCAAAGGGAAAGTATAAGCCCAGTTCCCATTATCTTCTCGAAAGTATCAACTCTCTTTATCGCAAGGCTCTCTATAGCGCTGCCAGCGAACATAAGAACCAAGGAAAGAGCTATGAATCCACTCGCTTCCTGAAAGAGCTTGGCCATTATTAGTTCAAGTGGATAGTTCTGAGCTATTAATGAGGTAGCTCTACTATATGAAAATAATAATGAGATAAACACACCGAATATCCCCATTATAAAGGAAAAGAGGCCTATTTGCTTACCGAAGTATCCTACTCCCCTCCTTAGCTTATCTGTGAGATCGAATCCCTTGTCCAGGAATATTGTACCTGCTACAACTAGGGCTCCAATGTATAAATATCTCTGGAGCTCTAATACGGAGAAGATACCAGCTAAAAGAAGCAAAGCTCCAGGTAAGCCGAAAAGAAGAGCTCTAGAGGTGGGAGATTTCATGAGCTTCTCAAAATATCTCTTTAAAAGTATGTATGTATGCTCTATCTCCCTGCTCTGCTGCACTATTACTCTTCTAACGCTCCTTATAGGAGCATATCTCATCAGCAGAGGTATTACTAGCTCATCGTCTGCTCCATCCGATACCAATATTATGCTATCTGGCTTGAATTTATCCGCAACAATTTCTATTTGTCTCTTTACCTCCTCATCGGCTAGAAGTTCACTTTTAGGATGGCCTGTAATTGTCACTACCTCAACGAAAGTAGAAGAATCAGAAAACAACTGCTTAACCTCATCATATACTTTCACAGCACCGAATATAGCATTTGCATCTGCCTCCGTGGGATCTGCTAAAGCTAGTTTAGATGCAGCCTCTATATTAGCTTCTTTACCTAAAACGGGTCCCTTGATCCCTGTTTTGACTCCCAAGTCATCATCTCTATCAACGCAAACTATGAGTATCCTTTCTTCAAGCTTCTTCTTTCCCATCCTTGCGGACTAACCATCACAAGATAAAAAAGTTCAACTACTCGTGGACTTCTCGAGAAGTCCTAGCTCCATAAGCACCTTAAGTTCATCTATAGTTAGCTTTTCTCTTGCTTTATATTTCTCGAATGCCTCTTCAGCAAGTTTTTCCTTGAGTTTTCTCTCAACTTCTTTATTACTTGATATTATTTTCTCAAACCTATGCCTTATTTCCTCCTGTATGGATCTAACTTTTTCCCTAATTTTCTCCATTTCTTCCCTCATCTCATCAACATGCTTGCTTCTCTCGTTAATCTCCTTACTGATCCCATCTATCTCCTCTCTCCTCTTGTCAAGTTCTTCCTTTTTTTTGGTAATGCTTTCATATATGCCCTTCAATTGATCCTTTACTTTCCCTATCCTCTCTCCTGAATCCCTGACAAAAAATCTCCACTTCTCAGCTTCAGCCATCATCTCTATCAACTTCCTTTTGAGAGCTTTGGCTCTATTTAGGTCCTGCAGCATAGCCTCATATTGGCTGATTTGCATAACCATATCTCTCTCTTGATCCTTCGTAAGTGGAGAGGTCTCTATCCTCCTTTCGAGCCTAGAGATTCTCCTCCTGAGGACCCTTTCAGGGACCCCCACAGAGTTTACTATATCCTCATATTCTTGCTTAATTTTTAAAGCTTCATCCTTTGCCTGCCTGAATTTCTCGAAAGCTTCTTTCCTTTCTTCTCTTAACTTAGCTAGCTCTCCTTGAAGCTTTCTTTTGTTCTCTATGATCTCTCTTAACTCAGCTCTCTTACTTTTTATTTCCTCTATCAAGCTAAATCTCTTAGCCCTTAGTTCCTTCAGCTCCTCTATAACGGGCCTCCTCTGATCCCGAAGCTCTGAAAGTTTCTGTCGAAGCTCTCTTTCTCTTTGCCTCAAGACACTTACATTTCCTTCTACTGTGGCCATGTGGTCTCCTCCTGCTATTTCTTAAGGATTGGGCTAGCGACCAACGATCCTTGAGGATCCCCTACTTAAAAAGTATTCGGTTGACTAAGAAAAAAGTAGAGGCATGAATAAACTTTATAAGTATGTTAGGAAGCAACAACGATCTCCCAAAATAAATAATCGCCTTATCCAAATCCAATAGGTTCAATTAATGCTCGTGGATCTCAGGAAAGAATTATCTAAAAACCAGAAGTTCTATTACTAGCGGGACTTGGATCTCCAAAGGACGGGAGGATGAAGCATGTTCCGGCAGAGATCAAGGAGAATAGCACCGCAGGCCCTCATTGCTGCGATGTACGGATTCGGTGATATCTTAGCGGGCGCTATTCTTTGGGCCTACTTTCCTACTAATATAGCTTGGGCATCTATCCTCTATCCTCCAGTCATAGGAGCCAGAGGGGCGATCTCCGGCTCCTTTGTGGGGCGATTGACATCAGCCTTGAATATTGGTACAGTAAAACCTAACCTAAGCAGAGAAAACGATAAATTATGGGAGATTCTATCAACAACAATAACAGCATCTCTTCTAGCCTCAGTAATCGCCCCTCTTCCTCCGAAACTTATAGGAATGAGTGTTAGCTATCTAAAAATTTTTTCTATTTCCTTAATAACAATTTCGGGTGTTGCCTTAATACTCTTACCTTTAAAGATATTTGTATCCTTTGAATCATTCAAGAGAGGGCTCGATCCTGATATAATTGTATATCCCCTAACCTCAACTGCTGCTGATATAATAGTTACATTCCTATACATCTACGCGATAAGATATGCTAATAGCGTTCTAGAGCCGATAATCACTCTCATTATACTGATAATATCAATCGCCATAATTGTACTGTGGTTCTCGAGGAGCTTCGTTCGAATCCTAATGGAAATATTAACTGCTACAATAATCGTAGTAGAAATAGAAAGTTTAGCGGGTGCCTTCCTAGGAGAAGCCATCTCAATATCTGACCCCAGAGTTCTCCTAATCTATCCCGCTATGCTAACGGAGCTGGGAGACGCAAGTTCCATAGTAGGTTCTATACTCACTACAAGGTTCTTCTTAGGTATGATAAGAAGTAAGGTTTTACTTACTGACATAGTTCCTGAAGTAGTTAGCATATTCAGCATATATCTAGGATTCTTTTCCTTAATGGGAGGGATTTTATGGCTTCTAGGTGGCAAACCACTGGTAAGCATAATTACATTCATGATAGCTTTCCCCATAATGCTTCTTATAACTGCCCTTATTGTGATGCTAACTAGTAGAAAGTTCGATCCAGATAACTTTACAATACCAATATCGACTTCTCTAGCAGATCTCATTACTACAGCCACCGTATCTCTTGTACTGGCATTGTTAGGATAGCGGGGAAAGTAACCTAGCTTCCTTAACTAAATCATTATATTTCTCGATTACTTGCTCATATATGCTAATTGACTTGGGCATAAAAGTAAACTGGCTTGCAAGGACTGGATGGATGCAATTGGGCATCCCATCCTCCATGGCGGAAACGGTCTCTCAGCACACATTTCTAGCTTTACTCACAGCAGTTGATCTAATGAAGGAGCTAAAGAAAAGAGGGAAAATATTTAATGAGAATAAAGTGCTCAATATGGTATTGATACATGACTTAGCCGAAGGTATCATAGGAGATATACCACCCTGGACAAGCAGTAGAGTCAGAAAGAGAGATTTGGAGGAGGAAGCCTTACTGAGTTCAGGGGTCCCTGTAGAAATGATAAATGTATGGAGGGAATATAAAGAAGGTGCCTCAATAGAAGCCAAGATTTCTAAGCTCGCAGATCTGATGTCTACTTGGAGAATGGCCATTCATTACAAGGAGATAGGCTTTTCTGTGGACGATATAATGAGATCAACCGAAAAAATATCATTAAAACTGGCTAAAGAGCTAGGTTTAGGTATAAAGAATGAGAATTATAGGTGAGTTAAGGAGGGGGAATTAGACTTCCTGTATATCACCATACTTCGGTTTAAGTCCGGGAAGCTTATTAAATGGCTCTCTGAGCCTAACTGCCCTCTTAAATGCCTCCACAAGGTCTTTATCTGATCCTCCAGATTTCATAATGCTGAGAAAATCAACTAGATCATTGTCCTTTCTTAGACAGGTCTTAAAGTATCCATCAGCGGTTACCCTTAGTCTAGTGCATTTCATGCAAAAGTAAGGATTTATTGTCCCTCTGACTATCTCCACGGTAGCCCCATTCCCCAAATGATATATGGGTCTACCATGCAGTTCTCTTATCTCCTTCCTGACCGCTATTTTTGAGAGTTTCTCCTCGAATTCCTTTAAGCTACAATAATACTTGATCAATGAAGGATCTACTGGCAGTAGCTCTATAACTTGGAGCCTAATGCCCTTACTAGAGACGTAATCAACCATATCCCAGAGTTCATTCTCATTATAGCCCTTGAGTACGGTGAAATCTATCTTAACAGGCATCAGCTTACATTCAATTGCCCTATCTACTGCCTTTAAAGCTCTATCTAGCCCATCTACACCAGTTATCTTCCTGTAGACATCTCTTCTTAAGGAATGTATGCTTATATTTACCCTTGAGAGCCCAGCTTCCTTCAGAGAGCAAGCCCTTTTCGATAGGAACCATCCATTAGTAACCATGCTGACCTCTTCAATCCCAGCATTCTTTATCTCCCGTATAATATCCTCTGTATCCTTTCTAATTAGAGGCTCTCCCCCAGTTATCTTAACGGTCCTAATACCTAGATCTGATAACAGGCGAACGAGTCTTCCTATCTCTTGGGGAGTCATCTCACTTCCATTGGCATTATGTCCCTCCCTATGGCAAAAGAAGCAATTGTAATTACATGCATTCGTTATAGAGATCCTTAAGCTATTGACTGGCCTACCCCACCTATCAATGAGCAATCTGTTCACCCTTTAACCTTTTTTAAGACCTTTATCTCCTCAATTCTAGTGATTGGGTAATTCCCAGATTCATCCTTCTCTAAATATTTCACCATATCCCATATATTCAGAAGAGCAGCCGTAACTCCACTTAGAGCCTCCATCTCGACTCCAGTTTGGCCAATGGATCTTACTGTAACCTCCACCCCCACATACTCCTCTCCTACATAGAACTCCACCTCCACACCGGTTATGGGGATTGGATGGCAGAGAGAAATCAGCCTGGGGGTATCCTTAACTGCCTGCACGGCAGATACCCTAGATACCGTAAATACATCTCCTTTCTTAATTTTCCCTCCTCTTACCTTCTCTATTGTCTCTTTTTTGAGCCTAATCTTACCATATGCTTTTGCCTCTCTGTAAACGGGCGGCTTTTTTGTTATATCCACCATCAAAATACATCACCTAAATCGTGATCCGACTTGTTTGTCTACTCTATAATTTTCTCATTATTAAGTTATAATTATAGTTATACCTAATGATTTCTCTCCTCTGCTCCTACCCCTATCCATGCCTCTCCTCCTTCTTTAAAGATCCCCTTCTTCCATATGGCCGCAGACTTCTTTATCTCGTCCATAATCCATTGAGCTGCGTTAAAAGCTTCTTTCCTATGTTTCGCGACCGTGATAACTAAAAGAGCTAGCTCTCCGACCTTAACCTCACCAACCCTATGTATTATTGTTGCATCTATTATGCCAAAATGTGAAATAGCCTGGTCTCTCATATCTCTCAAGGACTTCTCGACCATTTCCGGATAGTAATCATAATAAAGCTTTTCTATCTCTTTCCCATTAGATGAGCCCCTTATTATACCCCTAAAAGTTACTACAGCACCTATCTCCCTAGATACTTTTAATACAGAGCTAAGCTCAGCTTCAATGTTTATGTTAGACTCAGTGATGTAAGTTCTCCCCAAATCAACCACCTGAGAATATTGGAAGTATCGCTATTATATCATTTCCTTCAACCTTTCTATCTAACTCCTTTGTAATTGTGTGATTTACAGCAGTAAGAAGCTTCCCTTTCATCACCATACTAGCTATCTCTTCATCTATCAATGATAGAAGATCCCTCAAACTTCCACTGAACTCCAATTTACGCTCTCTCCAACCTTTACTCTCAGATAACCATCCATAAAGCCTGACGTATACCATTGTCACACACCCTAAACTAGCTCAATAGCCATACTTTGGGCTCCTCCCCCGCCATGGCATATAGTGGCTAATCCCTTACGTCCTCCTTTTATCTGGAGGGCATTTATCAGGGTTACTAGAATTCTAGCTCCACTATCGCCCAGAGGATGTCCTATGGCAACAGCTCCTCCAAATACATTGAGCTTCTCCATCGGAATATTCAAGCCCTTAGCCACCACTAGGCTAGCTAGGGCAAACGCTTCATTGTGTTCATAGAGATCAAAGTCCTCGATTTTCATATTAAGCCTCTGAAGCAGTTTCTTAGTTGCTGGAATGGGCGCCTCAATGAAGTCTTTTGGTTCTACGCTCGCTGATGCAAATCCTAGTATTCTAGCTATAGGCTTCAATCCCCTCTCCTCAACTACCTTCCTATGAGCAAGAACTAGAGCTGAACCTCCATCACTCAGCTGGGAGGCATTAGCTGCAGTTACCATTCCATTAGGGACGAATACGGGCTTAAGTCTGGCTACCTTCTCTAAGCTAGTATCTGGCCTTATCCCCTCATCCTTATTTAAAACAACATCATTTCCTTTCTTTACGGGCTCTATTTCTCTGGAAGAGTAGCCCTTTCTTGTGGCCTCAGCTGCTTTTATGTGACTAGAAACTGCGAATTCATCTGCCTCTCTCCTACTTATCTTCCACTTCTTTGCGGTCTCTTCAGCTTCTTTACCCATTAGCAATCCAGTGTGGGGATCTATGAGACCATCATGGACCATCAGATCTATAAGCTTCTCTCCAGCGAAGGCAAACCTTACCCCCCATCTCCATTTAGGCGGGAGAGAATAAGGAGCCATACTCATGTTCTCCATGCCTCCAGCGATGACTACCCTATCCTCCCTAAAAGCAATGCTCTGGGCAGCCAGAGATACTGCCTTCATTCCAGATGCACAAACCTTGTTCACGGTGAAGCCCGATATAGTAGCTGGGAGGCCTGCTAATATAGAGGCCTGTCTAGCAGGGTTCTGCCCGATCATTGCTTGTATGGCGTTGCCCATTATGACCTCATCAACATCTTGAGGATCTAGACCAGATCTCTCGAGAGCGGCTTTAATCGCTACTGCTCCAAGCTTAGGAGCGGGCCAGTCCCTGAGAGATCCACCAAACTTCCCGATAGGGGTACGAGCTATTCCAACGATGAATATATCATCTAAGCCTGAAAACATGACAATCACCTACAAACTTCTAATTGATCTCCTCCTTGATAAGAGAGCGGAAATAAGGGAGTATTCTCCTCAGATAACTCCTTCTTGAGGGTAGAATAGAGACAGCTCTTCAGTTTTCCATTGATCTTAAAGAGATGCTCTAATGTTTTAACGGCCATCTTGAGAATTATTTTATGGAGGATAAAAGATTCCATAAGGTTAGTTACATTATTAGCTCTCTTAAGATCTCTCAATATTCTCCCTCTAGGGAAGATTGAATACTTTCTTAAGGGAGGAGCTGATATACCATTCTCACTCAATGCATAATCTACCGCCTTGGCTGCAGCTATTGCGTTCTCTATAGTGAAATCTATGCTTCTGACTATAATCCCGTAGTTGGCGCAAAACCCAGCAGCATCAGTGTAATTCGCTTTTTTTACCAATAAACTGACCTTTATGATAACTCCTAAGGAAATGCCTCCTAAATTTGTATATAAGAAGCCACCACCATTGGTTCCTTGAGCTAGATCCCTTATGGAAAGCTGGGCCACTCTCTCGTCACTTCCTAGCTCAAATCTACCCTCTATAACGCTTTTAGATATTTCTATAACTTCTTTGGATCTGACAGCGAAATCTTCCTCTGATAGCTTGGGTCTGAGTTTAGATTTCTCATCCATAGAGCTAACCACTTCATCTGCAGCTATAATAATATGAGATTCAATCTCCTCTCCATCCTCAGCTACTATTCCCTTAGCCTTACCATCCCTTATCGGGGGAGATTTCACTTTCATGCTTGAGATCACCTCAGCTTCTGTACCTTCTATCTTATCGGAGAGCCATTTATCAAACTTAGCTCTTAATAGAATAAAACTCTTGACTCCTGGATCTGTGCTCAGCTTCGCTTTAATTTCTCTATTCCTATATAGGGGCCCCA